>JASFMF010000225.1:0-4476 GCA_050117705.1 Phycisphaerales bacterium | reverse complement strand
CATGCAGGTCAGACACAGAACACACTTATCAATATCAACTACGGCTGCATCATCGAGGATCTCTATTTGTTTATTTTTAAGTAACTCGTGTATTTCATTTGCCGTTGCAAGGGCTTCTGTTTGACTATCAATGAGTTCATCGGTATCCGGCGCTGAGCCGACGATGAAAATGCCCTCACGATTTGACTCTGTCGGTAAAAGCCATACGCTGTCTGATTGTAAGTCGCCGGCAGGGCTTGGTCGCAGTCCTTCGATAATGCTCAGAATGTTAGTATTATCAGCAGGGAGTGCATCAGCCATAATCACAAGGTCGAATTCTTCTTCAATTTGACAGCCGATTAATGGTTCCTCTATACTAATTGTTTTTTTAGAGCCTGTACCGGAAATTTTCGGTGGTGAATCATATTTTACAATTACTACACCAGCCTGCCTTGCACGCCTGTACAGAGCTTCCATCCCGGTCGCAGCCACACGGATATTTCGACAATACAATTTCACTTCTACACCGAAACGCTCTATAAGTAGTTCTGCAGATGAAAGCACTTGGGCCGATATACGCTTGCTTTGCTCACCGGATACATCTATCACTATAGCAATGCGTTTGGGAATACCCTGGCCGTTATGTGTCAATTTAGCCAGTTCCGATTGTATCGGGTTTGGAGCCAGCACAATTGCTCCTGCTGAGATTTTTTTGGTTGAGCCGTTCGAGGCAATTACTGCTTTGAAATTGCCGAATTCTCCATCCAGGGAATTTAATCTGGAAGAGGTTTGGGCCTGGATTTTTTTATCTTTTTTAACTTGCTGTATAAGCTCATCAATTCGATTTTGAACAAGTTGTCCAGCATGTGAAGAATCAGATGCGACATAGGAATAAAGCTCCGGTGTTTGTGCCACCAAACCACCTAATTTTTTACCGGTTTCAATCAAAGTTACCCGATGTCCTAATTTCGACAGGGCGGTTGCTGTTTGCATTGCGCCTATCGTTCCACCGAGGATCAGTACATTTTGATTTACTTTGGTTGTGACAGACTTGATGGCTGAAGCCGCTTGTATCCGGCGGATGGCGGCTGCTATTAATGATTCTTTTGCTATATCCGAAGCTGCTTTTGGAGTTTTAGCAACCCACCCACAGTGCTCGCGAATGTTTACAGACCACAAAAGTCCTTCATTTAAGTCGACATCCTGCATGGCCTTATCAAGAGCATTGTCGTAAATTTCCCGGTCGCAGGCTCCTACTATAAGGCGTGTTGTTTGACCTTTCTTTAGAGGGAGGGATTTTAATGTCTTAGCACAGTCGGATTGTTGACAGAATTTCGAGCAGAGCTTTACTGTTCCGACTTCCGGTAACGAACCCAATTGTTCTGTTAGCTGGTTAAAGTCAATTTTGTCGCGCAATGTCCCGGCGCAGTCGCATAACACAATCGCTACGTTAACAGTTTGTTCGGTTTTCTTAGTCACTTACAAAGCCTCACTTGTTATAGCGGCGCTTATTGCTTCAGCCTGGGCCATAGAGGATTTGATATCTTTTGGAGACTCACATGTACCAGCTACATAGATGCCTTCCTGCTGCAGTGCTGGCAGGGCGGAAGCATTCTTAAAACCCAAAAATCCCTGCTCATCCAGTGGTAAGAGCAATTTTTCAGCTAATTTCATCGTATCAGATCTTGGCCTGATACCTATAGCTAATACAACCAGGTCGAATTCCTGTTCGCAGACCTGGGCGGTTGTTTCTTCATCAGGGGACTGTGGAGTAAACTTAACATTCACTGCGCCATTCTGTCCCTGTTTGACCTCATATGGCCGGGAGCGAATGAAAGTCATATTATCTTTGCATTTTTTATAGAAGTCATCGAATCCTTTTCCAAAGTTTTGAATATCCATATAGAAGACGGTAACTTCTGCATCTTCGTTCTGGTATTTTAGAAGTCGTCCTATCCTCAGAGCATATGAGCAACAGACAGTTGAACAATAATCAGTATCTTCCGGTCGGCGGAAAATCTCCTCTGTTCTTGAGCCGACACATTGTATGAATGCAATACGTTTTGGTACTTGGCCATCAGAAGGCCGGGTAATTTTGCCTGAGGCGGCGAGTTGCTGCTCGGCTTCGGTACCAGTTATAATGTTTTGAGTTTTGCCATAACCGTATGAAGAGTTTTCGGCAGGATTGTAAGGTTCGTGACCGGTTGCTATTACAACATTATCGATATCTATTTGACTTTGGGATTTTTTATCCTGCATGTTTATTGCATCAAAGGGGCAAGCTTGTTCGCAGGCCGAGCATTTTTTACCGGAAGCCAATCGGCACTGCGAATAGTCGATTACAGGTAACGCAGGAGAAGAAGAAAGCTTTGGCGAGAGGATACACTTCTCAGGGCATGCTGTAATACAAGCCATACAACCTGTGCATTTGTTTCGGTCAATAAAGCCGGGTTCGTGTTCCAATGTTGCGGTATATTTAGAGCCGTTTGTACCAGCTTCCAGGCTGGAAAGTTGAGTACGAGTGTTGATATTAATCTCTTGTGATGTAGCCACAGTTCTTAACAGTTCGTTGGCAACGCAAACATTACAGCGTAGACATACATCTGTGGCTTTGCAACCCATTTTGATGACGCGGCCGCCTATTGAAGCTTCTTTATCGATAAGATGGACGTGCAAGCCGGCCTGACTGAGACGATGTGCTGCAGTCGCGCCGGCGATTCCGGCCCCTATAACTAAAACACTTCTTGTATTTTGCATCTGAACAATCAGTAATTAATAATCGATTAAAATAGTCCCTGCACTTTTCCTGTTTCGACGTCCACATCGATACGGCGGAATGCCGGATTGGAAGCGGTGCCGGGCATTAGTTTAATGGCTCCTGCAACGGGCACAATAAAGCCTGCGCCTTTATAAACAAGTATATCGCGTATTGGAAGTTCCCAGTCGGTAGGCCTGTTCTTCAGGTCGGGGTCGTGTGATAAACTAAGATGTGTTTTGACCATACAGGTTCCTAATGTCTTACTGGCCGGGTCGGCTTCCATAGCCTTGGCTTTTTCGAGTGCTTCGTCGGAATATGTTACGCCACTTGCTCCGTAAACTTCCTTTGCGATTAGCTCAATGCGTTTTCTAAGGGGAGTTTCGAGTTCGTAAAGGAATTTAAAGTTGTTTGTTTCGCTACAGGCTTCAATTACTGCTTCAGCTAACTCGATTGCGCCATCTCCACCTTTGAGCCAGTGTGCGGAGACTGCTGCTAAAGCTCCATTTTGTTCCGCGATTTTACGGACAAGCTCAATTTCAGCTTTGGTGTCTGTGTAGAAGCTGTTTACGCAAACAACTGGACGTACACCGCTTTTCTTTACCGTTTCGATATGGGCGATGAGGTTGTCACAGCCCTTTTCTATTAATTCGAGGTTTTCAGTAGTATATTCCTCGCTCAGGGGCATACCAGGTTTGACAGTCGGCCCACCTCCGTGCATTTTAAGGGCACGAATAGTTGCAACAACGACGACTGCATTAGGCGCAAGGCCGGACATGCGACATTTTAAATTCCAGAACTTCTCAAAACCTATATCAGCTCCGAAGCCGCTTTCTGTGACGTGGTAATCGCCTAATTTTGTCCCAATCATATCTGCAATAACCGAGCTTTGGCCGATTGCGATGTTTGCGAATGGCCCGGCATGAACAAATACAGGTTGTCCTTCTATAGTTTGCAGAAGATTTGGATTTATCGCATCGACCATCCAGGCGGTCATTGCGCCATCAACTTCGAGGTCGGCTGCTGTAACTTCGTTCCCTTTTTTGTCGTAGGCCACGACAATTTTAGCCATGCGCTCTCGCAGATCTTTAAGGTCCTTTGAAATCGAGAGAATTGCCATAATTTCACTTGAAACGGTAATCTGAAAGCCCGAGTCCATTTCATAGCCATCCATTTTTCCGCCCTGGCCGATTCTTATATTGCGTAATGCCTGGGCACAAAAATCCATGGCCCATTTCATTTGGATAGTTTCCGGGTCGATATCGATTCGCGTTAATTTACTTTTTGCCAGACGGGCATCATCGTAATTTCGTTCATGTTGCATACGTGAAGTCAGAGCGACCATAGCAAGATTGTGCGCGTTTGTAATACAATCTATATCGCCGGTAAGACGAATAGAGAAAGGTGTTAGAGGTATGCACTGGGCCAGGCCACCACCGGCCGCTGAGCCTTTGATATTGAAGGTGGGCCCACCACTGGGCTGTCTTATAACGCCGACTACTTTTTTGTTGAGCTTTCCCAGACCTTCAATCAGGCCGATAGCGGTTGTCGTTTTTCCTTCACCTAAGGGCGTTGGAGTAATTGCCGTAACATCGATGTATTTTGCTGTTGGTGCGTCTTTAAGGCGGGAAAGGGCTTGTTGATAATCAACTTTGGCCAGCTTACGACCCATAGGAATCAGCTCGCTTTCTTTCAAACCCATCTCTTGAGCGAGCTGGTTAACGGGGATCATTGTTTCTTCT
>JASFMF010000224.1:0-4482 GCA_050117705.1 Phycisphaerales bacterium | reverse complement strand
CAGTTGATTATCTTACCTCAACAATCTCCGAGAATCGAACGAGCACCCTTGGCGGTGCCTGCGGACGCGGCTCAACAGTACCCATAAGACCGACTTTTTTGTCCATAAGTGTGCTCAAGTCCATTCCTGAGGCCTGTCCGGTCGGCAGAGCGTAACAAATAGTTTTTCCGAATGCATCAACTATACGGTAGTGGCCGGGGCCGTAAGTTGTAAAAGCCTGAAGTTTTCCTACAACCGCATATTTTCCTAAATCCTGAAATTCCTCCAGTCTTGTAGCATGTGCCTTTTCTATTCTTTCCTTAATTTTTACTAATTGCTCATCCTGAAGCTTGATTTCCTTTGCCACTACCAAAGCCAATTCGAATCCCTCCAACTGTTTAACCAGATACTCAGCATATCGCGAGGCCTTGCCGGCATCCTTGGCACCGGCAATTTTGGTAAGGGCCTTTTTTATATCCGAGTAGTCCTGCTGACCAACCGGTTTGGCACGCTCGGCCTCTACCCGCTCCTGCAAAGCTTTATACCTTTCGAGTAATTCCTCGGGAGAAAGCGATTCGATAATCTCTTCCACAGTTTCTTTTGTTTCCATCGGCTGCTCGACCACCGGCTTATCGCCGGTCGGCTGCTCAACGGTTGGTTTCTCAACGGCCGGTTTTTCGACAGCCGGTTGTGGAGGCGGAGTCGTTTCAACTATCTTTACAGGCTTGATAAAATTGGAAATAATCCAAAGATATGCAAAAGGCGGAGGCTCTATTTTATAATAATCGTCCAATTGCTCGCCTAATAAAGTTACCTTATCACCCTTATCGAGTTTTCCCTGCATATAGGTTGAATATAGCGGCTTTACAAAATCCGACCCGGCGTAAACACGCACCCTGTCGCCGGTAACGATACCAATGTTAGGATTTTTCGGGTCAATATTAACATACTGCATCGAAATCCAGGAAAAACTCCCGGCCGGCGGAACAATGCGAGCCCAGCTAAACTGCCTGCTTATTACTTTGACGCGGTCGCCTTTGTTGAGCTTGCCGCATCTGTAAAAGTTCGTGCCGGGGCCTGAGCGAATGTTAACATTATCACCGGTTATCTCGGCAAAATATGGAAAAGATGGAGCAATTTCTTCTTCAGAGCCGCCGGTCATAGCAGCATCTTCCTGTGCAAAACCACTGGAGATTAAACAAAGAATTGTGAAGATAACGAAAAATTTCGAGTAAGATTGCATTTTTCTATCTCCCTAAAAAAGTTCAGATTCCCTAAATTATCAAACAATCAAACCGCCAAATAACTCTTCGGCCTTTCAAATTATCAATAGTCCTTATAATTGTCAACTTTTAATTGCATTAAATATTAGGCTCCTTGTGCAGGATTTTCCAACAAATCTTAGCCGGCTTAGTTTTACTTATTTTGCCCATATTAACCCATTCGACTTCGCTCAGGGCAGGCTTTGGGTTTGTTTTGCATAAAAGGTCTGATTTGTCGAATGTTCTTTACAGGTGTAAAGGACAGAAAACAGAATACGGAATACAGAATACAGATGAGCACAAAATTGTTGCTTGTTGATAGTTGTTGGTTGTTCGTGAAAATATGAAGCATAGCGTTTGGCCCGTCTGAAGCCGGGTAAACTCCACAGCGTATAGGATTTATTATTTAGTGGACCTGCTGGTCTGAATTGCCTTGCCGCTGCTGCGGCTCACGTCGGTCATCTAACCGATTGGTGGGTATTATACCATATTTTTGGAAAAAATCAAAGGAAATCGAAATTAATGTCCGTGAGATGAGCATTTCTACTGAAGGCTCCGTCTCGTCTAAAGCCGAGTAAACGCCAGCCGGATTTCCGCTGCGCTGCAACACGAGGGACGAGGGAAGATTGACGAGGGACGAAGTGGCGGAGTGATTTAAACAAGTGCGAACTGAAGGCAGAAATGCGAATCGAGCCATCCCCAAGCTTCGCTTGAGGCTGCCACCCTTCGCTTCGAAATTGAGTTCCAGCAAAGACGAGTTTTTCTTATCATTTAAGCATGCCAACTCAAGAAATTTTCGGGAAATTTTTCCTTATTCGTTGTATAATTTCATCTTGAAAACCGCGGATTACTTTTGATTTATTGTTACTTTTTCTGCTCCTTGTGCCTTATATTTACAGGGGCCAGAGATAGTGTAGCCATAAAAGGAAATGGACATGAAAGCGAGCAGGTTTTTCTATTTGGTTTTGGTGGTAATTCTTGCTTTTGCCGGATGCAGGAAAAAGCCAACTATAAGCCAAACAGCACTGCACAACGCAGCTTCGAGAGGAAATGTCGAACAGATAAAAAAAATCATCTCATTTGGCGCCGATGTTAACGGGAAAGACAGAACCGACTGCATAGCGCTTCACTATGCCGTCATGAATGGTCACAAGAAAGCAGCAGAGTTACTCATCGAAAGTGGCGCAGATGTTAATTTACCGGGAACCTATCGCAAACAAACACCACTGCACTGGGCGGCACAAGAAGGTGATAAAGATATTATCGAATTGCTCATTGCTAATGGTGCCAATATAAATACAATGGATAAAAATGGCAAAACGCCGCTTCACTACGCCGCCAGAGAAGGTCATAAGGAAATAGCAGAAATCCTTATTGCTAACAGTGCCGACATTAATGCCAAGTCCTCCAAATCTTTGTATTCTAATTACTGGAAGGAATCTACACCGTTACTAGAGGCAGTAGAAGCAGATGACAGAGAAATGTCGGAGTTACTTGTCTCCAAAGGTGCTAACACCAATGTCGGAGGCACCCCTTATTTTCCCCTATATTGGGCCATTGAAATGGGACGCACTCGTATCGCTAAACTGCTTTTAGACTATGGTGCTAATCCAAATACAAATAATGGCCGTGCTGATGAAACACCGCTACACATTGCCGTTCGTAAAGAGAATAAAGATGTGGTAGAAGTGCTTATCGCTAAAGATGCCGATGTAAACGCAAAAGATTCGTACGGCAGGACACCCCTTTTTGAGGCAGGCGCATACTATGGCGGCAAGAAACATAACTACAAAGATGTGACCGAGCTACTTATTGCCAATGGGGCAGATATTAACACCATGGATAACAACGGTAATACACCACTGCATGATTGGGGGGTCATAAGACATAAAGATGTAGTGGAACTGCTCATTGACAGCGGTGCCAACGTTAATGCAAAAGATAAAAATGGCAATACTCCCCTTATAAAAGCGCTAAGAGCAGAAGCTGTAGAAACGGCTGAGTTACTTCTTGATAAGGGAGCCGATGTAAACGGTACTGAAGACGAAAAGACAAGACTGCTGTTCTTAGCGGCTTCTAACAACCTCAAGGATATGGCAGAACTGTTTATTGCAAACGGCGCCAATATTAACGGAAAGACTATGGGGATAAAAGAGGACTGGGGTAAGGGCTTAAGCGAAAGAATAGTGTATTGGGGCTGGTCAGAAGCAGGAGATACACCGCTATTATGTGCACTGCGCAGTAAATCCATCGATGTGGCCAGATTGCTCATTGAAAAAGGCGCTGATATTAATGAAAAGAACGAATACGGCCATTCAGCCTTACACTATACCCTCTGGGACGCAGGCTGGTACTATGAACGACGCCGGATAAGGAATGATGTTGACTATAGAAAGGTAACCAAATTGCTAATTACTAACGGTGCCAACATCAACATTAAAAGTGATAATGGTTTTATACCCTTACATAGTGCAGTTAGGGACGGCGACAAAGAGCTGGCCGAACTTCTCATTGACCATGGTGCTAAGGTCAATGAGAAAAATTCCCAAGGTATAGCACCGTTGCACTATGCCGTATCCCGGAAGTATAAAGACTTGATAACACTCCTTTTGAAAAACGGTGCCGATGTAAATGCAACGGACAATGATGGTGATACATCTCTGCATTCGGCTGCCCTTCGAGGTCATAAGGACATAGTTGAGTTGCTCATAGCCAACGGCGCGGATGTAAATGCAAGAGATAACGGAGGAAGTACGCCGATTGACGAGGCCATCCGCCGTGGACATACAGAAATCATAGAACTGCTTAAGGCAAATATAGAAAGAAAGTAAGGGCTAACAATTTAAGATTGTCGCGCGGTGAGGTTTTTAGTTTTGCAGGCGTTCGAGTTCGTCTTTGCACATTTTTAACTGGCCGGGGTCGGTGAGTTTTTCGCAGGCGGCCTGGAGGTGCTTTTTTGCAGGCTCCGGCTCATCGAGATAACGACAATATAATATGCCCAACATGAGCTCAACCTGTTCGGCATATTCATAATTGGGGTAGTGTTTTAAGAACTGCTCGTAAGCCAGGGCCGCCTCGGCGTGTTTATTATCGCCGGCAAGCTGGTTGGCGATATCGAGCAGGTTCTGGCGAGGGAGAATCTGCTCGCTGTCGTGATTGATAAGGTCCAGATAAAGGCCGGCAGCCGCCGATAAATTGCGTTCGGCGATTCGTTTATTAATCTCGTTACGAAGGGTCTGTG
>JASFMF010000223.1:0-4494 GCA_050117705.1 Phycisphaerales bacterium | reverse complement strand
GAAGCAATACACGGTGACCTGGGCAGATTACGGAAAGATGATATTGTAATTGTCCTGAGTTACGGCGGCGAAACGAGCGAAATTACGAGATTGATAAATCTGGTCAAGCAGCAGGAGATTAAGCTGATTGCCGTCACCGGTCAGGACGATTCGACTTTGTGCCAGCATAGCGATGTCGTGTTGTGTATGGGCAAAATGAACGAGGCCGGCCCGCTGGGGGTTGCTCCGAGTGTTTCCACTACCTGTATGCTGGCGATTGGGGATGCCCTTGCCTTTACCGTTATGAAGGCGCGCAATTTCAGCGTTGAAGATTACGTCCGCTTCCATCCCGGCGGCTCGCTCGGCGCCAAGCTAATGACGGTCGAACAGTCGATGATATTAAAAAGGGGCGAAGAATTACCTCTTGCTCGTATTGATGATTCCATAGGCCAAATGCTCGAAAAAACCCGCCACCGGAAACGACACGGTGCTGTAATGATTGTTGACAAAGAAGGCAAATTGGCCGGTGTAATAACCGATGGCGACCTTCGTCGATTAGTATCGGATAAAGGCACCGATGTTTTTGACATTAAGGTTGGCGATATTATGACTGCTGATTGTAAAAGGATAAGGGCCGATGCCCTCGCCGCTGAAGCGACGGCTATTTTTCATAAATATAGAATTGATGACCTGCCTGTTGTCGATGCCGACGATAAGCCCGTTGGCCTGATTGATGTACAGGATATCGTGACAATAAAGGTGGTCGGATAAAAAATGAAAAAGAGCAACCTCGCGGACATACAGCTTTTAGCTTTGGATGTTGATGGCGTCCTCACGGACGGGACGGTCATTATCAATGACGATGGCGGCGAAAGCAAGTTTTTCAATTCGCTGGATGGTCATGGATTACGTATGTGGCAAAGGGCCGGTCTGAAGGTTGCATTAATCAGCGGCAGGTTTTCGGAACCCACACAGCGCCGCGCCGAACAGCTTGATATAGAATACGTATTTCAGGATTGTCACTATAAATTACCTGTACTTGAGAAGCTCCTTGAACAACTCGGTCTCTCACCGGCTACGGTGGCCTATATCGGAGATGATATAACGGATTTACCGGTAATAAGGTACGTTGGATTCGGGGTGGCCGTCGCCAATGCGGTTCATGAAGTCAAGCAATATGCCGATTATGTAACGACTCGTCCGGGAGGCGGTGGTGCCGTACGTGAGGTCATAGAGTACATTCTTAAAGACACCGGCAAATGGCAGCAGCTTATGAAA
Organism: Phycisphaerales bacterium; assembly: GCA_050117705.1. Taxonomy (GTDB): domain Bacteria; phylum Planctomycetota; class Phycisphaerae; order Sedimentisphaerales; family Anaerobacaceae; genus NIOZ-UU13. Next base: position 3,237 of record JASFMF010000223.1, on the reverse strand, counting down.
AGATACCTGCCTTAATTGTGAGATTATATAAATGCGAAGATTCCTTATAGGCCTTATTTCTCTGGTGGTCGTATTTGTTGTATATATGCTCTATAACATGTTAGACAGAACGTCCCCCATAGATATAGATAAGAATGCAGATACTGAATTTGTTAACGCCATTGTTGATAGCAATCTCGATGATTTTGAAGGTAAAGTCGGTATGGTTGGCGAAGTCGGAATCGGAACTATCCAGGATGCCAAATACATCGATTACAATGAGAATAAGGAAGTTGAGCGGGAATGGGGCTTTAGAAGACTTCTTCACGAAGTGCGGAATGTATGGGAAATCGAAAAGCCCTATATGAATTTCTACCGGCCGAATTTCAAATGCTACGTCACCGCCGACATCGGAAAGGTCCGGGTCGAAACTGCCGTAGGCAGGTCAACTCCGAAGGACGCGACATTTACCGGAAATGTAGTTGTTCATATTTTGCCCGAAGGCTCAGGCAGTATCAAAGAAAGCCGCATTTATCTTAATGATATTGTCTTTCTGAGCGAAAGGTCACAGCTTTCTACTTCCGGCCCAGTCAAATTCGTTTCCGAAGATGTCCAGATGCTCGGAACCGGTATGGAGCTTATCTATAATGACCAGCTAAAACGTCTTGAGTATTTGAGAATAATTGAGCTGGAGAGTTTGCGAGGTAAAAGCTCGCAGATGTCTCTTTCATCGAGTGAACAAAAGCAACCTGCTCCCGCTTCTACCGGCCGGGTTCCGGCAACTCAAGCAAGTAAGCCTGTCGTTGCTAAAAGCCGCCCAAAAACACAAGTGGCAGCTATACAGCCCCCAAGCGAACAGAAACAGGGTGAATATTACAAATGTGTATTTAATAAAAACGTGGTGATTGATAGTCCTGAACAATTGGTCTTTGCCGGAGACAGAGTTTGCATCAACGATATCTTTTGGTCAAAAGCCTCAGAAGACCGGTCGGGTAAAACAAAATCGCAGGCTGTCGAACAAAACCAACAAAGCGTGGAACCAAGTCAGCCAGGCCCGGAGCAAAATCAACAAAGCGGGGAACAAACTACAATAAGCAACGTCGCTTCCGATGATGCAAATGACCCGAACACATCTTCCGAAGAAACTGTCGTAACATGTGATGGCGGCTTCGTTGTTGTACCGGTGAATTCTGCAAGAGCACGTGAGATTCTTAATGAAACTAATACGACTATGGAAGATATTTATTCCCGCCTGCCCGATGAATTTAACCATATCGGGCAGCGCACCGCGTTAATCGCCCGTGAAATTAATTATAATGCATCAACAGGCGGCTCTGTCGTTAATGGTGCATCGGAACTTAAATTTTATACTAATGACGTGTTCCGGTCCGAAACCGAAATGGCCCCGGTGCCGGTAAACGTGACTTCTCAAAAACAGGTCAGGTTTCTCCCTGCCTCGAATCAGGTTGTTTTCGAGGGCAATTGTCTTTGTACAATGCAGCGTCAGGACCCGAATTTCAGCCAGACATACACCCTCTCGGCCCCGAAGCTTACTATAGACTTACTTGAGGATGCGAACGGCCGGCCTTCCGAATCAGCCGCTAAGATTAAACATTTCACCGCCGAAGGCGGATTGGCCAGACTCAGAAGTCTAAAGAAGGCGGGACAGGAATTACTCAACGGCATTGAGCTGGAAGCCGTCAAATTCGACTATGACCCCGTTCAGGGATTGTTTGTCGCTACCGGCCCCGGTGTCATACAGGTTAATAATTCGAAAGTCACTGACACAGGGGCGGATAAATTTAGTTTACGCAAGCCGTGTTATGCCTTTTTGCGCGAGTTCGATACGTTGAAATATTTCTTTGAGAAAAACCAAATTATTGCTGACGCCCCTTCGCCGGGCCTGCTCATAGATTACTTCCCTGTCGTCGATGGTCAGGCTCAGTATGACCGACAGGCCACTTTCACTGCACCTCATGTACAGGCCAATCTTGCAGAAACACCCGAAGGTCATTTAAAACTTTCGACCTTCAGTACAACCGGCGGAATTGTTTATCGCGATGAGCAGGACAAAAATTTCGACGGCTCCAAATTATTCTACGATGCCGATAAATCTCTTATCACTGTGCATGGCGATGAGTCCTGGCCGTGTCACTTCAACGGTGCTTCTGTTGATGCAATCGAGTGGAACCTGAAGACCGACAGGTTCAGATTTGAAATCACCGCCCCCGGTGCATTGTGAGCTTCGGTAGGGTGGGACTTGCTCCACCATTTATCTTCTTATAGAGCTAAAAGACCGTTTAATATGTTGCATTTTTTAAGTTGCTGCTTTTGACGGTAGCCGCTGCGAACGGACCGGCAAAAACATAATTTCGGCCATCCCTTTGCATGGTCGTTAATATGGCGGTTGATGAAATCTTCGGTTTCACTTTTTGCTCTGTAACCTGTATTGTTTATATCTTGTGAATCCATGTCTCGGGTCTTTCACTTCTAATCTTAATGGTTTCTAAAATTTTTATATTTCATTTATATAGACGTTCATCCCGGCAGTTTATTGCCAAACTTTTTATAAAAATTTCTCAACACCCCGATAAGCCCGCAATAACCGCATTTTCAGTACTTCATAGAATATAGTCTGAAAGAAGTGCTTTAGTTAACTGGGAATAATGACAAGACCTGTCGGTAATACCACGTAAATATAAGAAGTTAAGTGTGTGTTATACGCAAAGATTCTGCAAATCGTCTATACTTAATTTGCTCAACCGGTCTACAATTTTATCAGCCATTTTCAACTGCTTGGCGTCGTAAGAGTTTGTCACGGCGATAGTGTGCATTCCAGCTTCTTTAGCGGCCTCCAGCCCCCAGTGAGAATCTTCTATGACCACACATTGCTCACTGGCAATAGGTTTTTTATGATTCTCATTCAATCGCCTAAGAGTCAGCAGGTATCCTTCCGGGTCAGGCTTGCCTTTTTTAACATGCTCTGCCGCCACTATCACCTCGAACAAATGGCGCAGATGCGCTTTTTCGAGTACCAATTCGACCTCTGCCGAAAGTGCTCCGGAACATATCGCCATAGGCACGCTGTTTCGTTCAAGCATCTCTAAAAAATCGTGCACCCCCTCGATCATCTTGCCTTCGGTCTGGGCTAATTGCTTGTATATCTTCTTTTTTTCTTCGATGAGGTCCTTGATTTGATGCGTGCCTGTTTTAAGCAGACCGTGATTGATAAACGCCTCGTAACAATCGGCGTCGTTA
>JASFMF010000222.1:0-4501 GCA_050117705.1 Phycisphaerales bacterium | reverse complement strand
AAAAAAGAAAAAAGCTAAAGCCTGAATATACAAGCCTTAATGGGCCGCAGCTTGTCGAACTAAAAAAACAGGGCATCGAAATCGACTATCCGGTCGAGATTCCAATTGTGACATATCTTGGCGACACGCAGTACGTTGACTTTTCGCAATTGAAATATATCGCCGAAAGTAAAATATTAATAGCTGAGTGTACATTCTATGAAGATGAGCACTCCGGCCGAGCCCAGGCCGGTAAACATATGCACATCGATGAGTTTACAAAGCTGATGCAAAGTTTACAGAACGAGCACATCATAGTCACACATCTCACACAGCGAACTCCAATGCGGGAAATCCACAAAATATTAAAAGACGCCCTGCCAAAAGATACATACGACAGAATCACTCTGCTAATGGCAAGAAGACAAAGATAGTCTCACTCATCAGCCTGCTGACATAATCAAAATATAGTACATACGATTTTACACAGAATTTACATCATATTCGTTGACCTTTCCACCGGAACTGGTTATTATTTACAAACAGTGAGATAAATATTTGGCAATCTTAAGCAAAGAAAAGTAAAGTGGGGTTTGCCCCACCAAAACTAAACTTATCGAGCATAAAACGTTCTTTACACTGTCCAAATCGATGAAAAATACAACTAAAATAGTAATTACATCTTTCATTTCCGTGACAATCACTTTTTTGGTTTTTGGAGCTTACCTGTTCTTCACACGGTTTCCTTTTATATTTTCATCTCCCTCTTTGATGATTCTAAAAAAACCAGGATTTGAATATGAACATATCTATCTATACCGAGAGTGCCTCCCAGACGCAGACATAAGCCTCTGCATACCCCTCTCGAACAAAAATAATTGTCTTAAAAGGGTCGCCAGTTGGGAGTGTAATGCATGGGAGGCGATTTGGTCTAAAGACGGTTCTGTCTTAGCTATGAAATTGAACGACTACTTTCTGGCTTATGACTTCAACTCTGGTCAGTCCATTCCAAACCAGAAAATAGTCTCGGCGGTGGATATGGATCCTCAGATACCTCAGCAAATTCGCAATCTAATTGACGAAAGAGGTGGTCATGGCGCCACTATTCCCTGCTCAAGATCCACCTTTGTTCAATTGCGATACTCAAAATGGAAAAAGCTCAGAGCAGCCTTAATGGCCGGGAAATATATAGATTGACAAGACTTGCCTCGACGCTTTTTCTCACCCTGCTGTTATAACTAAACCTAAAAACAAAATAATCATATCGCAGGTCTTGAGCCTGTCAGGCACATTTCAACAAGCTCATCGATTACGGCCGTGCCTGCGCACATGACCTGGTCGGCCCCTCCCCAGTATAGTTTCAAAGTTCCATCATCTTCAGCAACGGCGCCACATGTAAAGACCACATTATGCACATAGCCGACCATTTCCCACGGGTCTTCGGGCTGTAATATCCAGCGGTCGCCAATGCCAAGAACCACATCCGGCTCGTCGAGCTTATGTAAAGCGGCGCCGAGCCTATAGACATGCCCGTCCATCGTTGGGAAAACGCCATGATAAATATTGAGCCAGCCTTTATCGGTGCGAATCGGCGGAGCGCCGGGGCCGACTTTCGTCTCGTCCCAGTGATATTGAACGGGCTTGATTATCAGCTTCGAGCCACCCCAGTGGATTAAATCGGGCGAGTAGCTAATCCATATCGACCATGGGCTGATTTCCGAATGAGGTCTGTCAAGCTTGACGTATCTGCCGTTAATTTTCTCGGGGAAAATTACGGTATTTCGATAATCGGCCTGCGTTATAAAAGCCACTCTCTCGACCGACTTAAAATCGGTTGTCTTCGCCAGCCCCATACGAACGCCATGCCGCGAATATGCGCTGTACGTTATGTAAAAAACACCCTCAAGATGTGTGATGCGCGGGTCTTCGATACCGAACTGCTCGTATTCGCAAAATACGGACTCCTCACTCGGTGTCATAAAAGGCTCGGGCCGGGGCTTGAAATTAAATCCATCCTCACTTTCCGCCAAACCTATTATGGACCTGCCCGTATCCAGAAGCGAGCGAAACAGCATTACGTATTTACCATCGAACTTCGTAACACCCGCATTGTAAACCATCTGAACGGGATAGGGAATATCATCCTTTGTCAGGATGGGATTGCCTTCGTAACGAGTAACAAATTGTTTAGCCATAATTTATATCCCTGCGAATTGTTATTTCTTTTTCTCTTCCCTTCGAAAGATTTCCTCATAGACCTTTTCGTAACCGGCAACCATACAATCGATGGTAAAATTCTCCTCCACGCGCTTCCGGCAATCCTTACGGTCAATCTGTTCGATTTTACCTACGGCTTCAACCGCCTCATCGACATTATTAACCAGAAAGCCCGTTTTCTTATCTTCTATAACCTCCCGGCAGGAACCCAAATCCATCGCGATAACCGGTACACCAGCTGCATTTGATTCAGCCATTACCAGACCAAAACGTTCCGGAATCAGATTAAGGTGAATAACTGCATACGCCTCTTCGAGAAGCGCATCCCTTTGTGCCGGATTAACCGGGCCGATGTATTGAATTGAGGAATCATTAATATGCGGCTTAATAAGATTATCGAAGTAGGCCTGCTCCTGAATTATGCCTGCTATTATCAGGTCCATGCCGGCCCTTTTTGCAACATCAATCGCCAGATGTGTGCCCTTATCATTATGTATTCGGCCATAATGAACAAGCTTATCACCCGGCTTTTTTCTAAAGGTGAGATTGGACAGGTCGATACCGTTATAAACAGTTGCCAGATACGGCAATCCCGGATCTCTGTCGGAATCGCTTATCGAAGTATAGTAGCTGTCTTTGTGGTCATGATAAACACGCAATATATCCTGGTCGGAAAAACCATGGATTGTTGTCAGCATTGGTGTTTTTATAAACGGCAGATATGTTAAGGGCAGATAATCAAAATTGTTATGAATCAGGTCAAACTCATCAGCCAGCTCCATTACTTTCGAAATATGCAGACACGTGGAAACCAGCGGGATGCTTGTTTCATCTTCTTCATAACCTTTCTCAACCCAGCCGACAAGCTTCGCTTTTGTTATAGACTCCTTCGTCGCAAAAAGCGTCACATTCTTCCATCCGCGAGCCACCAATCCCTCTGTAATATTGCTCGCTACAGTCTCCCACGCACCATAGGCACGCGGAGGCGTCCGCCAGGCCACTGGTGCTAAAACAGCTATTTTTTTACTCTTAATATCCTTCATATACACTCCTTAACGTCTGGCGAATTGCTTTAAGCTCTTCGCACCTTCTCCTTTATTCGCTGGATATGCCCCCTACCCAGACCTTTTACTTCACATCCGAGCTCGAAATACCTACGAATTTTCTCATCATCCAATATACCAAAACAATCAATCACAGCCAGCTTCCCCCCTGCCCATTCAACTATTTTATCAGGGTCAAGTTCCTTATAGGGCGCATGCGGCACGGCTAATATGATTGCCTGCACACCGGCAAGCGCTCCAGCAAGGTCACTTTGAACCTGGATATTGACCAGATTGTCCTGATTGCGGAAGAACCTTTCCAGAGAGTGCCCCGGGGCCGGATAAGTATCCTGTTTTTCCAACTCGTACCAATGTTCAAGATACGGATCATGCACCCGTATCTCGGCACCCATCTCAGTGAGTTTCCGAACGATTACCTCTGAGCCGCTATAACGAGTGTCACCTACATCCTGCCTATAACTTGCGCCGCACAGAAGTATAGCTCTGTCCGACACCTTCCTCCCCATATTTCGAAGGGCGTCTCTTGTTAGTGTCGCCACATGCAGGCCGCGCGTATCGTTAATATCGATGGCGGTCGTTGTTATTTTGAATATGTCATCATCGAAACCGAGAATATGTTTATATGCCCAGTATCCCAAGCCACCGTCTTTTGGCAGACAGTATCCACCGATACCAGGACCCGGAAATATGATATTACTGTGCGTAGGACGAACTTTAATAGCTTTAATAACTTTAATAAGGTCTACACCATTGCGCTCCGCGAATAAGCTCCACTCATCAAGAAAGGCCAGAATAGTGGCACGGAAGGAATTTTCAACGATTTTTGTTGTCTCCGATTCGATGGGACGATCCATAACAGTCAGAGGAAATTCTTCGGTATTAAGCACTTCTTTGAGGAACTTCTCCACACGTTGTCTTGCCTGCTCGTTACAGCCTGAGCAAACCCGCCAGAAATCCCGTATCGAAGAAACATATTGTCTGCCGGGCATAACACGCTCGAAACTATGTGCCAGCAACGGTTCCGTATCAATACCGCGGCTGGTAAAGGCTTTTTTCATAATCGGCCAGGCAACAAACTCCGTTGTGCCCGGCGCCACAGTAGTTTCAATCAAGGTAAGACAATTCGGCGGCACTTTTTCTCCAATGGTTTTCATTGTTGCTTCCAGTGCTTTCATTTCCGCGCTACCGGTTCGCATATTGCCAAGGTCATTTTTAGTATAATCACACTGGACATCAACAAC
>JASFMF010000221.1:0-4505 GCA_050117705.1 Phycisphaerales bacterium | reverse complement strand
ATGTTAAGACGCAGACTCGCTGAGAGAAAAAGAATTTCCGCCGCTGTTGTTAAAGAGAAGATTTCTCCCTCACCTGCTAAAGAATATGATTCTAAATACTTACAGGAGACTTTAAGGTTTTATATATCACGGTTACCGGAACACTTACGTAATGTTGTTACATTGCGTGACTTGGCTGAATTGTCTTACGCTCAGATTGGTAAGATATTAGGAATATCAGCGGCAACAGCAAGAGTTTACAGGTGCAAAGCAATACATTTGTTGGCTATATGGATGAGTAAAGAAGAATAAAAATGAAAACTATTAATAATATTAAAAAGTGCAAAGAGGTCAGAATTTGGTTAAGGAAAACTATCAGTGCACATTTTGGTCCAAATGCAGGCTGGTTGCAATGTCACGTTGCAAAGTGTCCAAGATGCCAGCGAAGATTAGTTTCCTATGCTAAAGTTCATTTAGCTATATCGACTATTAAATCTCAGCCTCACAAGCTTGATTTGTTGATGTGTGCAAATGCACAGACCATTGGAGTCCTTAAACACAAACTTCGGGAAGCGCCGAAAGCTGAAAAACTCAGGAAAATATTACCTGAGCCGGGACTGCTGGAAAAGTGCCGTAAATACACGCACTCTTCATCAAACGTTGCGGCTTGTATTATGGTTTTGCTTCTTATGAAAATTGGCGTTTTTTCCTCTATGGATACGTTCAGGTCCAAAGGCCAGCGTACCATGAAAAAATATTATGCTGGTCATGTGGGTCAGGATTTGGCCGATGAGATTTTCCCACAGGATAATAACGGCTCGATTGCAGTCACCTGATGAGTTTTTATTTTTACCCAGTTTGATTTTTGAAGTGAACTATATACAGCAGTTCTGCAAGTTACATCAAACCAAATATTTCACTCCTTGCTAAGAACCTTAACAGATCCATTTACGTAGCTAAAAACACATAAGAACTTTAGAAGGTTCTGTTGCCTGTGGTTGTTGAATGCGTTATTATTAGCGACAGCTATATTTAGGTGCAGTTGTTTAATGAGCAATGGCGGTAAAGGCTATGAAAATAGCGATTTATAAGATTCTTTTGATTGTTATTATAGTTTTTTGCTTGGTTGTAATAATAGTTATAGCCGGTAAGCCGCAAGCTGGCGATAAGGAAGTGATTCAGGAGCCTTTTATACCCGAGGCTGAGAGTGAAATCCAGAGCGATTGGCCAATGTTTCGTGGTGGACAGCAACTCTTAGGCAGGGCGCCTGGAACTTTACCTGATTCATTGAAATTTGCCTGGAAATTCAAAACCGATGACCAAATTAAGTCATCGCCGGTAATATATAACAATACTGTTTTTGTAGGCTCCTCTGATTCGAATATTTACGCAATTGATTTGGAAAAGGGACATAAAATATGGACTTACCAAACCGAAGGCGAGATTGAATCGACACCCTGTGTGGTCGAAGATTCGATTTATATAGGTTCTTCGGATGATTTTTTATATGCGCTCGATGCTAAGAGCGGCTCATTCAAATGGAAATACGAGACGGGCGGGCAAATCCTCGGCGCCGCTAACTGGGTATACTCGCCTGATGGCAAAAGAGTTTGGATACTCGTAGGCAGTTATGATAATAAATTACATTGTGTTGATTCACAAAGTGGTCAAACCGTATGGACATACGAAACGGATAATTACATAAACGGCTCACCTGCAGTTGACCGCCAAATGACTGTATTTGGTGGTTGTGATGCAAAAATTCATGTTCTTTCATTAACAGATGGCAGTCTTATAAAGGAAATAGAGGCCGGCTCCTACATTGCCGCTTCGGCCGCATTCGTTGATGAACAGGTTTACGTCGGTAATTACGATAATGAGTTTATTAAAGCTGACATCAATACAGGTCAAATCTTATGGAAATATGTCGGAGATAATTCACCCTTTTTCTCTTCACCGGCGATTGGTCATAATGTGGTTATAGTTGGTGGTAGGGACAATCGTTTGCATTGTGTAAATCGTGATAATGGAAAAATAATCTGGACGTTCCAGACATTAGGTGAGGTTGACAGTTCACCGGTTATTTGTGGTGATAAAGTGGTTGTTGGTTCGGAAGATGGCCGATTATATATGGCAAGACTCTCTGACGGCAAACAGGTTTGGTCTTATGAGATAGGCCAGCCTGTCACTTCTTCGCCTGCTGTAGCCAACCGTATGGTTGTTGTCGGCAGCGATGATGGATACGTATACGCGTTTCGTGCCGAACAGTAAAATCGGAGCATAGATTTATGAAAGTTGCTCAAATTACACCAAGTGCCGGCGATAGTTTCTATTGTGAAAATTGTCTGCGCGACCTCGCTCTGGTCAAAGCAATTCGAAAATCAGGCCATGATATTACGATGATTCCTCTTTACCTGCCCCCACCTGTTGATGAAAGTAATTTGGCTAATAAATCGCCTATTTTCTTCGGTGGTATAAATGTATATCTTCAGCAAAAATCCGGCTTTTTCAGGAAAACGCCTCGTTGGCTCGATAAACTGCTTGATTCACCGAAGCTGTTGTCCTGGGTTGGTCGTAAAGCTGGCATGACAAGTGCGAAGGATTTAGGTCAAACCACAATATCGATGTTGCGAGGCGAGCGGGGTCTGCAGATAAAAGAGCTTAACAGACTTCTCGAATGGCTGGATACGCAGGAACACAAACCTGATATTGTATGTTTGTCTAATATTTTGCTGGCGGGACTCGCAAAAAGTATTAAACAAAGACTTGGTGTGCCAATAGTATGTTTGATTCAGGACGAAGATGAATTTCTGGATGGGCTGCAGTCACCATATTCCGAACAGGCCTGGCAGATAATCTCCGAACGCACGGGTGACATAGATGTATTTATCGCAGTGAGTAAATATTACGCTGATGTAATGCGAAAGAGACTAAAACTCCCTGAAGAAAAAATGCATGTTGTATATACAGGTATCTCTCTGGATGATTACAAGTCACAACTGTCTAAGCCCGAAGTACCTACCATTGGATTTCTCTCGCGTATGTGTTCCGACAAGGGTCTGGATGTGTTAGTCGATGCTTTTATTGACTTGAAGAAAAAAGCACAATTAAAGAATGCCAGATTGCGTATTACCGGCGGCAAGAGAACTGATGACGAGATATTTTTAGATGGCATTAAGCAGAAATTAAGCTTGCACAATCTGATTAACGATGTTGAGTTTCTGTCGGAATTCGGCAAAGATGCCAAACTCGCCTTTTTGCGAACTATTTCTGTTCTGTCGGTTCCGGAAACACAGCCTGTAGCTTACGGATTGTATGTTATCGAGGCCCTTGCATCCGGTGTCCCGATGGTTGAGCCGGCCAGTGGAGTTTTTAACGAATTAATAGAAATAACCGGTGGGGGACTGTTGTACGAGCCTAATAATAAAGCCTCTTTGACGGCTGCTCTGGAGTCTTTATTGCTCAAGCCGGATTATGCACAAAAACTGGGAAAGAACGGCCAAAAAGCGGTATTTGAAAAATTCAATATAGAGCAAACTGCCACGGAAATAATGCGTATATATGGAGAAGTTACGCAGTAGTTTATGTTAGGACAATTATGCTTGAACTGGTTCACGTAGCCAAAAATTACCCCTCACCGGGGTCCAAAGAGGGTCTTTGCGTATTAAAGGATATCAACTTTAAACTACAGCAGGGCGAATCTCTCGTAATAGTCGGGCCTTCGGGCAGCGGCAAGAGTACACTTCTTAATATTATTGGTGCATTGGATAATCCAACAGCCGGAAAGGTATTATTTAATGGCCGTGACCTTGCAGGTTTAAGCGAGGTCCAGCTTGCTAAGATTCGAAATCGTCAAATCGGCTTTGTTTTTCAATTACATCATCTCTTGCCGCAGTGCACCGTTCTCGAAAATGTATTAGTACCCACACTTGCCGGCGCAGACCATACCTCAAAAAAAGAAGTTCAGTACCGTGCGATAGATTTACTCCATCGTGTCGGGCTTGAGGACTTTTTAAAGTATCGCCCGGGCGAGCTTTCAGGCGGGCAAAGACAACGTGTTGCTGTTGTCAGAGCCTTGATTAATAGCCCTAAGTTATTACTTGCCGATGAGCCGACCGGCTCACTGGATAAAGATGCTTCCCAGAACATAGCTGAATTGTTGGTTGAACTGAATCAAAGTGAACAGGTTGCATTGATTGTAGTGACACATTCGTTCTCTCTTGCGGAAAAAATAGGGCGGGTGATGGAATTAAACGATGGTCTGTTAAAAGACAGGAGCAACGCATGAGTTTATGGAAGCTTGTTAAAAACAACCTGCTCTTTTACTGGAGAACAAACTTGGGCGTTTTGCTGGCTGTTGTAGTTAGCGCTGCGATTTTAACAGGTGCACTGGTAGTGGGTGACTCCGTAGGCTACAGTCTTCGGAGAACGGTAAAAGCCCGATTAGGCAAAACAACATTGGCTCTTGTCCCTCAGAACAGATATTTCCGAGCCGAGCTGGCGAATGAGTTAGCGGCCAAACTTAA
>JASFMF010000220.1:0-4515 GCA_050117705.1 Phycisphaerales bacterium | reverse complement strand
ATGAGCTGTCGGCGGCGATTAATAAACTTGACGCCGGACGGATTATTTCGGGCAGAGATGTTCCGGGTGATATCGGTCTCGGCAGAACGGTTGATGAGCAGCTTGAGCGCGGCAATCTCAGGGATTGCTTTACCGCCGGTTGTAAGCGTCTGGCCGAGGCCCTGCGAGTGCTTGCTGAGGTCAGCCAGACGCTTGATCGGACCGTGGCCGATACGATTGAGAAGCTGCGGTACACGGCTTATACACTTGAAAAAGATATTGTCCTTTTCAGCGATTCCTTTGAGAAATTCAAGCGGGTCGGGCTGTATGTTATTGTAACCGAAAATCTGCCGCTGGATGTTGTTTCACTGACCTGTAAATGTGCCGCCGCCGGCGCGGACTGCATTCAATTACGTGCAAAGGGAATTAACGACGATAAGCTTTTCGGCATTGCAGGTGCATTCGTACGGATTTGTAAGGATGCCGGCGTTCTCAGCATAATAAACGACCGGGTCGATATCGCTGTAGCTGCCGGAGCCGATGGCGTTCATCTTGGTCAGGGTGATTTGCCGGTGGAGCAGGCTCGCAATCTGCAGTTGTCTCCGCTTATAATCGGCAAAAGTACACATTCAATCGAGCAGTTACGCGCCGCTTGTGAAGAGCTTCCCGCGTACGTAGCTTTAGGCCCTGTATTTGCGACCGAAACAAAACGAACGGCTAAGCCTGTCGGCCTGGACTATGTCAGACAGGCGACGGAGCTGCTGGTTGATACGGGCATTGGGAGCGTTGCTATCGGGGGCATTAACCTGGACAATGTGGATGATGTTTTAAAAGCGGGCGCAAGGACGATTGCGGTTTGTGCTGCAGTAACAAAAGCCGGGGATGTACAGAAAGCCTGCCGTGAGCTTAAAGAGAAAATCGACAAGTTTAACAGGGATTAATTTGTAATGCTTATGACAGTCTTGCGTGGCAAAAAGCTTTTATTGGGGCTATTTGTCCTAATCGTATTTACTGCATCGTTGCGGGGCGATGTGCAGCGAAGGGTAATGGCATTTTACTATCCGTGGTATGGTGTGCCTGATGGCCCGGGCGGGGCTGGCAGGGTGATGCACTGGGGCAATGTTGATGCTGCGAAAAAAGACATCGAAGCGAGTACTAATTATCCAATAGATGGCGCTTATGACTCGCATGACCCCGAGATGATAGAAAGGCATTGTAAATGGGCGGTTGAGTCTAATATCGATACGTTCATAGTTAGCTGGTGGGGGCATGGTAGTTTCTCTGACAGGGCCATGGATAAAATTCTCGATATCTGCAAGCGCAACGAGATGAAAGCCTGCATCTACTATGAGACTGTTCCCCGGCCGCGAACGCCGCTGTCGGCTGCAAATGATATTGTTAAGGTTTTGAATAGATACGGCGCCCATGATGCCTACCTTAAAGCCGGCGGGAGGCCCGTGGTATTTGTCTATGGCCGTGCGCTTGAGGAGCTTGGATTGAGGGGCTGGCTCGAAGCTAACGAGATTGTCAACGAAAAGTATAAGGCAGGCGTCGCTGCGATTGGCGACGCATTTAGCTATGGTTCTGCACGGGTTTTTGATGGTGTTCATACATATAATACCGCTGGTTCGCTCAGGGGCGTTGAGCATGATGAGGCGCGCAAGTGGGCTTCCGCTACGTATCGTTCCTGGGTGCAGATGGCCGATCGGGCCGGCAGGATTAGTACTATAACGGTAATACCCGGCTATGATGACACGAAGATACGCGAGCCGGGCCTTGCAGTTGGCCGGTATGATGGCGAGTTGTATCGCCTCCAGTGGGAAGAGGCTATTGAGGCCGATCCGCATTGGATACTGATTACCAGTTTCAATGAGTGGCATGAGGGCAGTGAGATAGAGCCGTCTTTACAATATGGGCGGCGTTACCTTGGCCTTACCGCCGGATATGCGAAACGCTTTAAGGCAAAGCCGCGCAGCGCCATCAGCCCTGCTGTTTTGCAGCAGTTCTCCGTTGGGGAGAAAGCGCGGTTGCGTGAGAAGTTTAAGGGTATTCGGGTTGGAGTTTTGCCGAATGCGGATTCGATAGCCTTTTGGTGGCTTTTGGATTTGGGCGTTGATATGAAGTCTCTGAGATGGCAGGGTGTGGCGGGACGCGATTTGACCGTGCAAAATTATCCTGTCTTACTTTACTGTGGCGGCGAGCATTACCAACGCAGCATTAACAAAATCGGTGACGTTGATGATGCATTATCCGGTTATCTGAAATCAGGTGGATGTCTTTTAATATTACCTTCTAAGCCGTGGCCTTTCTATTATGACTGGGGTGGTGAAGTTGTAAAAGGCAGCGATAGGCTTGGCCTGAATCTGCGTATGGGATGGGAAAGGCCGCCGGCTGATGATAAATTCTATTTTGTTCAGCCACAGCGTTATCTGCCGCGCATTTCTGATAAATTTGCATTTCCCGTGTCGGGTGACTTACGGTGGCGGCCGTTCTTTTCAAGCGAGGGTGCTGAGCATATTTCTCTGCTGCAGCTTCGCGACGAAGAGAATGAGTATTATGGAGACGCCGTTGCCTTTACTGATTTGAACGATGGCGGGCGAATTCTTTACGTATGGTTCGGTTTGCTTGAAGGTCCTTACGCGGAAGCTTTGTTATATGATTTGTTTGACTTTGTAGCAACGAGGCTTGGCCGTTAAGTCACTGATAAAAAAGGATTAATAAGCGGTCCAATGCCGACATGCAAGTTCCGCTTTCGGTAGTACATACCCTGTTTTGAGGGCAGCTAAATCCTCACAACTCCGGGGAATTATCCACCAAGAGGATATTTTGGCAGGAATCCCGTACTAATCTTAGGTGATTTTGATATAACTTAAGGTTTGCGGATGGCGTGAGGAAAACGATTTTAAAGGACAAGCTTGCTGTCTGCCATAACGTCATTGTTTACAATAGGTTATTTGAATAGAGATGGATTTGGAGTAGATTTTAGTTATGGCGAAAGAAAATAGTGTCTTTTTAGCCTTTTGCATTTGATTGTCGGCTTGAGAGTTGGTTTTTGGGTTATCAACAGGTTATCCACAAGCAAGAGAGGTGCCGTCATGAATGCTGTGCCTGATTGAGATGAAACAATTGGTGTAGCCGAAGGAATACTTTGACTTACTTAAGTGTTTGTTGTGGCAAGCAGTAAATAAAATAGAAAAAGAGTAAAATATTTGGTATCTTTCTCCCTTCGTGCTATATGGAACCAGGCGCGCTGGAATACTGGTGTGACAAACGGCGAGGAATAAAGGTAATTTAAGTGTGATGGGGCATAATAAACTTAGGGTAAAATTAAAAGACAAGGCGAGTTTTGTTGTATGTGTGGAACTGACGGGCGGGCCCGGTTTTAATTTTGGTCCTATCGAAAAGTTTCTCAGGGCGTACAACGAAGCCTACAACCTTGCGCGTCCGGGCAGCTTCGATTTTTTCGGCACTTCCGTAATACCGAAGGAGTTTGATTTTGTCGGTATCACGCTGCCGCAGAACCCCGGCGGATTAGCCAACATTAAGCCGTCTGATATTCTCAGCCAGCTAAGGCTGAAGGATTTATTAGGCGAGCTGGATGTTATGCCGCATGTCACCTGCAAAGACCATAATGCTTTCGGTATATTAAGTGGGCTTGCCGGCTATAGGAATGCCGACGTAGAGAGCATCTTGGTAATGACGGGCGATAAGCCCGTGGAGGCAAAGGGCGTTTTCGAGCTGGATTCGATTGGTCTGCTGCGGACAATACGAAGCATGAACAACGAGTCTTATTTGAAGGCGGACGTTAAAGCCTTGGATGAGGTTCATCAATTCTTTCCCGGGGCCGTTGTTTCGCCTTTTAAATATACTGAAGGCTCATTGATGCAGCAGTATTATAAAATGGAGAAAAAGATTGCCTGCGGCGCAAAGTTTCTGATTACGCAGGTAGGATGGGACTGGAAAAAATCGCTCGAGCTTTTCAGGTACCTGGATGAGAATAATATCGATGTGCCTGTCATAGGTAATGTTTATCTTTTGAGTACTATTACCACCGCCCCGCGGCTTATGCATGATATCAAGGTGCCGGGCTGTTTCGTCAGCGATGAGCTTTTAGCGAAGGTTTATTCCGAAAACGTTGACGACCACCTCGAGAGGGCGGCACAGCAGGTGGCAATGTACAAATCTCTTGGTTCGGCCGGGGTTGATATCGGCGGCGTTTATAACTTCGATATGTTTGTCAGGATATTAACCAGAGCGGCCGAAATAGGGGCTGACTGGGAGAGATTTAAAGGGAATCTTTTTTGGCCCAGCGCTTATACAGTACCGGGCAGATCAACAGAGAAAGGTTTCTATTTATATGACCAGGCCGGCGTGCGGACTAAGCCTTCTAAGCCTCGTAAGAAATTCAAGAAGAGGTTTTTTAACTTTTTCCACAGAGCTATCTTGGATCCTGATTACAGGGGTTTCCATGCGTTTAAGAAGACGATGCAATTTTTAAGGGCGGACAAAGGAAAAGGGCCTGTCTATAAGTTGTTT
>JASFMF010000219.1:0-4516 GCA_050117705.1 Phycisphaerales bacterium | reverse complement strand
TGAACGACCGGAAATGAAACTTTGCTGAAGATTAGATATTTTCTCTTTCGTTCGATTTTTGACGGGTCTTCGAGAAATTCTCTTTCGAAAGGTGCCTGCCATGTGCCCTCAGCTTCGTTGTATTGTACTTTTGATAAATCAAGAACGCTATCGTGAAGGTAACCGCAGGCTGTCAGCAAGCTTTCATCATCCTGAATTGCAATATCTAAAAATTTTTCATCCATTTTTCATTAACAACTACTGATTATTGAGTCCTTCTATTTATAGCACAGAAGTGCTCCTCGTCAACGGAATTGCAGAAAATGTACAAATTGAAATGCATTTATAGTGGCTGCGACGGCCAATTCAATCAGTCTGCTGCTCGGAGTCCTGTTCCAAAGCTCCCATTTCCTTCAGCATACCATGATATTTAATAAGAAGTTTGTTGCCCCGGTTGAAATCATATAAATCGAGCGCCATCAGAATAGACTGCAGAGCTATCATTACATATTGTCCGATTACAACACCCAATATACTACAGCACACAATGCTGACCCATGCCAATTGTCGATATCCATCTGGTATATCCTCAACTAACTTCAATACAACTTGAATCAGCTTAGGAATGAATATTGATAGTAAGCTTAGAGCAGCAATATGAATCCAAATAAATTTTCTGCTGCGTTTGAGGTTCTTTCTCGTTTTCTCAACGAATTCATCATCCGAAAATACCTTGTTGATTGGAATGCCCCGATATCTCAATATCTTCATTTTCTTTTCCCTTGCTGTTGACTACACAATTGCCGCATAAGAATTTATTACCAACTCCCGCCGGAATCGCCAAAGAAAGGCAGAATCTTATTTCGGCTTTCCTTCCCGAAACCAATCCCGGTTATTCTCATAAAACCTCACTTTTAACAGGAACATTATAAGAAAACTTCAGACTCGTGTAAAGTGTTAATATGAAGATGAATCGATGCTACGCAACAACATATGAGGGAAGAGGGAGGAAATCTTAAGAGGGCGTTAGAAGGTCAGGACACACCATAAACTATATAACAACTCTGTCCGGTCGGCGAACAACTGAGAGTGACATAAGCAAGATAGGATGAAATAAAAAAACCCTCAAAAGAATATTTTGAGGGTTGGGTACGTATAGTTTATCGGCGTTTATGCCGAAGCGAAGATTTTAGTCTTCGCAGCCGTAATAGTTGTCATACCAATAGTCTTCTTCAGAGTAGAAATCAGAACTCTGTTGCTGTTGCTCAGACTTTGACGCCTGTGTAATCTTGGGTGCGATAAAGACAGCAGCAAAAGACAAAACAAAGGCGACAACAAGGCATTTCAGCCATGTTGAGACCTTAATGTTCAGCCATGTCTGCTGTAAGAAGGGATTCTGTTGGTGCTGAGGCTGATAAGTCTGGTACGGCTGGCTCTGAGGCTGGCTCTGATTTTCGTCCGACTGTTGCCAATTTTCTGAGTTCATTTCGGGTTCCATAATTTTCCTCCACAATTTTAATAAGATAGGTTTTTTTGTTGTCTAATACGCCCCTTATGTAAAAGATAAGAAATAAAAGTTCGGGTGCCAAATTTCTACTGGAAAAATTTATATTATGGGACGCGTAAAAACGGCCTTTTAAGGCTGAATGGCCGGATGCGGAGTGAATAATTCGGAAAATCCGAGAGGCAGACAGTGGAAATTTCGGCGTAAATATAGTATGTTGGTAAGTTAGAGGAGCTTACCGGTGTGGTTAAGTATTCTGAATGAGAACTCCAACAGTTATTGAAAGGAGCCTAGGTAATGTACCAACCCAAAACCGCAAAATTGAACATGAGTTTAAGAAACGCTTTTCTGGTTTTATCGGTCGTTATTATTCTGTCCACCGGTGTAAATGCGCAGGAGAGTATAAAGCTGCGTGACCTTGTAGAAGAGAAAGGACTCGGCTGGCTAATAGGCGAATGGACAGCGACAACCGAACAGGGCCAGACGCTTCAGACATCCTATAAATGGGAGCTTGACGGGTATTTTATTTCTATGGGCTTTCAAAGGGGTGAGTACAAAGGTAAGGGCATGATTTACTACGATATCGACGAGGACCAGGTTGTCCAGGTCGGCGTGGATAACAGAGGCGGAGTTGTCAAAGGCAGGTGGGAAGCCGAAGGAGATATGGCCGTTGTGAAACTTTATTATACCGGTCCTGACGGCCAGAGTAATAGAATGGGTATAAAACACGCCAACGTGGATGCTGATACGATTAAGGTGTCGTTTTACACGTTGGATGACTACGACGATTTAAGTGAAGAGCCGACAGGTACGTTAGAGTACAAGCGGCAGAAAAAGCAGCCAGATAAGAAAGCTGAAGAAAAGAAAAAATCCAGCGATAACTCAGAGCAAAAGGAAAAGAAAGACAAAAAGGAACCTATTCCTCTTACGAAAATGAAAGTTAATATTGTGCGTTGAGAACAGAGGTCGGAAGATCCGTTCCGTCAAAAAATCATGCCGGACTTTCAGCACAGCCGGATTTCCGCTGCGCTGCAACACGACACAAGACAACAGACGATAGAAGACAGAGGAGGAAGATGTAAGTGTATTTCTACTTAAGCGGCTCATAGAATTGGTCCGGCCGGGGGCCGAGGGTATTTGTTAGGGTGCCGAGTTTTTCGATGGTACATTCGATGCGGGCGCCGGGCTGTAAATAATTTCCCGTGGCAAGGCCTACGCCGGAGGGAGTGCCGGTGGCGATGACATCGCCGGGTTCGAGTGTCATTATATGGCTTAAAAAAGAGATAATATCGGCAACAGGATAAATCATCTGTGCAGTGTTCGCTTTCTGGCGCTGCTCGCCGTCGACTGTTAGACTCATTTCAAGGTTTTGAACGTCTTCAACCTCATCGCTTGTCAGCAGGTACGGTCCCATAGGTAAAAAGCCGTCCGACCATTTTCCGTTTAGCCAGTCGTAGAATTCGTCCCAGGGACGTTCGGCCCTGTTCTCTTTGAAAGTTACAGTACGGGCCGAGACATCATTTACGATTGTATAGCCGGCTATTACTCCAGGGGCCTGCTCAGCCGGGATACGTTTGGCTTCTTTACCGATTACCACGGCAAGCTCAAGCTCATAATCCACGTCTTTGCTATAGCTCGGCCAGGGTATCTGTTCATTGGGACCGATTACGACCGTCGCCGGCATAAGAAATGGTCTGGGCACGGTCGTCATTCGCGGCGAATCCGAGAGCCCGACTTTAAAGCCGCGTTCGATGCTGGCTTCTCTGATGTGCTCGCTGTAGTTTCCGGCGAGTGCAAGCACTTTGTCCGGCCGGGGGATGGGTGCAAGCAGCTTTACCGAATCGAGAGGGATAAAATCACTCGCCGCAGCCGCGATGTTCTTAAGTTCGTTGAGACAATCAGCGCCTTTTTGGAGGATTTCTTTTATGCTGTGAGGTGGATTCGGGCCGTCCCACGCTGAAACGATGTCTATTATTCCGCCATCCGTGAGCAAACCACAGCAAATAGATTCATTTTTTGAATATGTGACCAGTTTCATTTATTTATCCATTTTATATTTGTTTTCGTAAGCCATTTTTTTACAGAATGTTACGTTTGTTTTGCCTATTTCGCCTATTCTACGTATGTTTGGCTTTGTTTTGCATAAAAGGGTCGATTTGTCGAGTGTTCTTTACAATTGTAGAGATGCCGGTGATCCGTCTAAAGCCGGATTTCCGCTGCGCTGCAACACAACAGAAGGCAGATGAGGTACAAATGGATGAAATTCGTGATTCTGTGGTCATTTGTTATTTTTTCCCCTCCTTTTTGATGTGATAGATGCTTGTATAATCGTTTTTTATTTATGGTAGCGTCGGCCGGGACGAAAGCAAGATAAATTCCATCCTTTAAGTAAAAAAAGTTCTTGAAACGGCCTTTGTGAATTGTTGCTTGTTGTTAGTTGTTAGTAAATCGTCGTTTTTAATTCGTGAGAGCCACTAATATTATCGGACGCCGAATGAAGTTGCGGCTGCGTATAATACCCTCGCTGCCGCTTAAATGTGTCTTGTTTTGAAGGGGCCACTACGGAGGAGGGACATCAAAGAGTTTTTAGTTTTAAGTGTTGAGTGTTGAGTTAAGGAATCGCTGCGCGAGGTAATAAGAATAGTGAATTAGTTAATTAGAGATTTGAGATTGGAAGGCGGGGTGTTTTTCATATTTTTCTTGACATACAACAGATAATGACCATAATGGAATCAGTAAAGGCGGAAACAAGTTAATCTAATTGATAGATTAAAGCTCGCAATGTAAAATATTTTTGGAAAAGGAACTTTACAAATGATAGCGGAGTATAATCGTAAAAGTTTCATCTTTGGTATACCCGGGATTATTCTTCAAATCGGTGGCAATTTTCTACGTACCAGTGAGGGTGAATTAACACTTTTGGGAGCTTTACTCATATTACTCGGAACTGCACTGTTACTAGTGCCGTTTCAAAAAAATAATATTAACTTTTCGCATATTTAAGACTTGCGCGATGCACAATTCGGTATTATA
>JASFMF010000218.1:0-4543 GCA_050117705.1 Phycisphaerales bacterium | reverse complement strand
CAAACTCGCATTGTTACATCTGTTCTTCCTGTTCGTACCCGTATGGGTGCTTACATCAGTGCTCTACATTATATTTGCCTCGATGGCCGGAGCACGTGAGAAGTTCGACGACCAGCCGGCCGAACCTATTCAGAGTTCGGAACCAATAACAGAAACAGAACAGCCAAAACAAAAGACAAATGACAAAGACCCTGTCCTGTGGACATGTGCTATTGTCGCCATGGCATCACTTGCTGCGTGCGTCATTCTGCCGCTCTGGGTGTATTTCTCCGATAAGGAAGCTTACTTACAAAACCATGCTACATTCAAGAATGCTCTGATTTGGCCAACTGTTATTTATTTCATAACCGCAACAATATGGAACATGAAAAGAAGCAAGGCCAAATAAATATATAAAGGGATAGGCAATAATGGATAAAGATCTGGCGGATTTGATAAAAATATCCAACACCACCGGGAAGGATTCGACACTTGTTCAGGGCGGGGGCGGAAATACTTCCGTAAAAACTGCAGATGGTAAATACATGTACATCAAAGCCAGCGGCACGGCTTTGAAGGATATGAATTCGAAAAAGGGCTGGAGGAGACTGCGGCTTGATGCCGTTTTGTCGATTATCAAAGATAAATCACTGGCAAAGCTTAACGCCAGCAAAAGAGAGCCAAAGGTAGTGGACAAGTTACTTCTTGCCTGCGACGACAATGTTAAAAACGGAGCCAGACCGTCGGTCGAATCACACTTGCACGCATTTCTTGGTAAATGCGTGATTCATCTGCATCCTATCGTAGTGGCCGCATACGTAAACGCAAAAAACGGTAAAGCAAAAATTGAAAAACTCTTTAAGAAAGAAAAATTCCCGCCGCTTTGGGTCCCCTATACGGACCCCGGCTTTATGCTTTCAAAGAAAATCGCTAAATTAATCAGTGATTACCAAAACCAATATAATAAAAAGCCGGCCATTATGATTCTGGAAAAGCACGGGCTTTTTGTAACCGCGGAAACACCAGAGGCCGCGTTACGGCTGGTTCGCAAAGCCATCAAACTTTGCAGTAGTAAACTCAAAATGCCAAAGCCGCGTAAAACTAAGTCTCCCGCCAATAGTGACATCGCCACAGCTAAATCAACTATTGGCAAAGCTGTCTCTAATGCAACAGGTCAGAAACTACCGGTAAGTTATTTTCCGAACATCAACTCCATTACGGCTTTTATGGCACGTAAAGATGCCCCCAAACTGCTGGCGACGCCGGCACTGAATCCGGACGAGCTTGTTTACGCCAACGGCCCGGCCATGTGGCTGGAAAACTGCGATGCCCAAACAATCACCCGCAAACTGACTTCTCTAATTAAAAAAAGCCAAAAACCGTCCGCCGCATTTATAATCAAGGGCCTCGGACTTTTCATAGCAGCCGACAAAAAAACCGCTCCCATCATTGCCGAAATTACCGCCGGTTCCGTTCTGATTCGCATGTATGCTACGAAGTTCGGCGGCGTACTCGCCCTGAACAAACGTCAGCAGGATTTTATCAATAACTGGGAAGCCGAGGCGTTCAGGAAAAAATTAGCAAGCAATAAAGCCTGATTATAGCTATTATAAAATATGAATTTCTAATTTCCGTCCTTATGACTGTACGTCCTATGGCCTTCATTCCGCAAAAAAACAACAAAATGGGCCCCCACAGGTTGCATTTCACAAACAAAATGTGTTATACTGTCCATTTTTAGTGCTGTAAGCAGGGTAACTATGGCGTTTTTAGCCCTGAAAAGTAGGTTTTGAGGAGATTTATTGTATGAATTTTAGTATCGAGGACACTCGAAAGACCCCGGCCCCACAAGTCAAAGACATCATTAAAAACGGGATTATCAGCCTTGAAAATGCTACCGACTGGCTAAGGACTATTTACGAGATTCGTTTCTTCGAAGAGAAGGTTTTTGAGCTTTTAGGCCAGAATATCATAAAAGGGGCCTCGCACCTTTACGCCGGCGAGGAGGCGGTCGCCGTCGGGGCTATTGCCGCCATTGAGCGTGGGGATGTCATAGGTTCGACCCATCGCGGTCACGGCCATTGTGGCGCTATCGGCAATAAGTACACTGAAAGCGAACAGGACAGGCAAAATCACTGGAACCAGATGATGGCCGAACTAATGGGCAAAGAAACCGGCTACTGCAAAGGCAGAGGCGGCTCGATGCACATTGCGGATGTCGATAAATGTAACAATCTCGGCTCAACCGGTATTGTCGGCGGCAATCAGGCACCCGCTGTCGGAGCGGCCCTGGCGGAAAAGTATAAAAAGACCGGCAAAATCGTCCTGTCTTTCTTCGGAGATGGCTCAACCAACTGCGGCAGCTTCCATGAATCTATGAATATGGCCTCAACTCTGGCCGTGCCGCTTGTAGCTGTAATCGAAAATAACCTCTACGGAATGAGTGTGCCTTTTTCCGGTAGCGAAATTGATGGTGCCACAAGAGCCAGCAATATAGAGGATATTGCAGAAAGAGCTGCCGCTTACGATGTACCGGCTATGATTGTAGATGGTCAGGATGCTCTGGCCGTTTTTCTTGCGGTACGCCAGGCAGTAGAAAAAGCACGCAAAGATAATCAGATGACAATTATCGAGGCCAAAACTTACCGCTGGTATGGTCACAGCCGAAGCGACCCGCGTGCATACCGAACCAAGGCCGAGGAAAAGGCCTGGCACCAGCGCGACCCGATTACCGTTCTTAGAGAAAAGCTGGTTTCCGAAAAACTCTGCACAGATGAGCAGTTAGACCAGATAAAAGATAAGGCCTTCGAAACAATCGAAACAGCAACCAAATTCGGTATCGACAGCCCCTGGCCAAATGCCGCTGACCTAACCAAAGATGTCTATGTCGAGGAAACATATCCCACCGAGATTATCGAGTCCGACAAGACATTAAGCAGCAAAATTACCGAAGCAACAGCCGCTTTCGGGGTCGCCCTCGCTTCATCGACCGCGAAAACCAAAAAAGAAGCTACTGAACAGGCAAAAGGGCAAATTAATTCTCAGTTCGATATGGATATAATGACTATCGGCCAGGCGGTATCAGCCGCTCAGGCCGAAGAGCTCCAGCGAGACAATAATGTTATAATTATGGGTGAGGATGTCGGCTTGTATGGTGGAGCATATCAGGCAACTCGCGGTCTCGTGGCCCAGTTCGGCACAGGTAGGGTGATTGACACAGCTATATCCGAAGCTGCCATTGCAGGTGCCGCTGTCGGTGCTGCCCTTCGCGGAATGAAACCCGTGGCGGAAATTATGTATGTCGATTTTGTTACTATAGCGATGGACCAGCTTGTCCACGTTGGCGCATACAACCGCTATATGTTCGGCGGCAAAGCCAAGGTCCCGATGGTATTGCGAACCGAAGGGGGTGTAGGCAGATGTATCGCCGCCCACCATTCGGAATCACTCGAAGCCTGGCTCATGCACACGCCGGGACTTTATGTGGTAATGCCCTCGACTCCTTATGATGCAAAGGGTCTGCTTAAAGCCGCCATCCGCAGCGACAATCCGGTGGTCTTTATCGAGCACAAGGCCACCTACGGTCAGTTCGGACCTGTGCCTAAGGGAGATTACATCATCCCATTAGGCGTGGCGGATATTAAAAGAGCAGGCAGCGATGCAACTATTGTAAGCTACAGCAGGATGGCGATGTATTCGCTTGAGGCGGCCAAAATATTAGCCTCCGAACACGGTATCGATGCAGAGGTAATCGATGTTCGCACATTAAAACCGCTGGATATAGATACAATCGCCGAATCAGTCCGCAAGACTGGCCGGCTGATTACTGTCAGCGAAGGTTTCTGCACTTGTGGAGCAGGCAGAGAAATTGCCGGACGATTTATGGAATACGAGTTCAGTGATGGCTCGCACGGCTTCGATTATCTTGATGCAGCGCCGGTAAACCTGGCGGCGGCCGATGTACCGCCACCGATGAGCGAACCGCTGGAAATAGCAAGCATACCCAGCGTACAGGATATCGTGGAAGCCGTTAAAAAAATCGTTAGTGGTTAACATTTATACTTTGGCATTTAGCACCTGATATTTTGTCGGGTGATTATATAATACGAAACAAGTAAGGATTTTATCAATGGCAAAAGAAGTAAGATTACCGCAGCTCGGCCAGACAATGGAAGAAGGGACTATTGTCAATTGCCTGATTAAGGTAGGCGATGAGGTACAAAAAGGCGATGTGATTTTTGAGATAGAGACCGACAAGGCAACCCTTGAGATGGAATCACCCGCTGAGGGTTTCGTAAAGCATATTCTCGTAGAAGTAGATGAAACACTTGAAGTCGGTGCCCCCCTGTTAATCATCGGCGACAAAGACGAAGAAGTACCACAAAGATTCATCGATTCACTCAAGGAAGGTGCACCCACTGCTGCACCGCAAGCCGCACCTGTCACTGAGGCTGCTCCTGTCGAACCGCCAAAACCGGAACCGGTCAAGCCTGCGGGCAGAATCATGGCCTCGCCGCGTGCTAAAAAACTGGCAGAGGAATTAAATGTTGATTTAGCTACAATT
>JASFMF010000217.1:0-4548 GCA_050117705.1 Phycisphaerales bacterium | reverse complement strand
AAAACGCGGTAGTTCCGAATCGTTTATTATTAACACGATTATCCGTTTCGAAATTACGGTTAATATCCACGCCGTTAGCATTGAAACGACTGTTAAGTGCCATCCCATCGGGATTAGCCACAGCCAGAAGGACAACTGTACGGCCTTTCATCAGGCTTGGATGTTCCTGAAGATATTCTCTCAGGTAGCGAACAAGAGGAGTACCGGCAGGCTCGTCGCCGTGAATTGTTGCAAGAATGAAAGTTACATCCGGACCCTGACCAAGCACAAAAGATATGATTGGCAGCCCGTTGACCGACTTACCAACAATTTGGTGTCCGCTTGAATAAATAGCTGTTTCGGGATATGACTGCGAAGGGGATGTAGTAACTAACTCGGGAGTGACTGTAGACTGGTAACAGCCGGCTAATATAAAAATGGCTGTAAAAATACTGACTACTAAGGTGAAAAGGCGTTTTCCATTCATATCAGATATTTTTTGCTAATCCGTTAACACAAAATAGAAGTACGAAGATATTATAAGCTTATGTTGCTGTGATTAAAGACAAAAGTCAAAAGATAAAGGTAAAAAGATTGACAGTAATGTCGATGGAAGTTACGTTATTGCCAGATTTTGAGGTTTTATTTAAATGGTGCTTTCGTTATGAAAATTTTGCTGAACTGGTTAAGTGATTATATCGACACAGAGCTTTCTGCCGACCAAATCGCAGAGATTTTAAGCGATTTAGGCTTTCCCTGTGAGGGAATAGAACATATCGATAACGATGCTGTAATCGACATCGAAGTAACCAGTAACCGAGGTGATTGTCTGGGTTATATTGGCATTGCGCGCGAGCTAGCCGCGGCAACCGGTAAAGAAATAAAGCTACCGGTGATTGAACTGGATGAATTAGATAAAGATGTGACGGAATTCGCCAGTGTCGAGATTGCTGAGCCTGATTTATGTGGTCGATATACAGCCCGAATTATAGATGGTGTCAAGATTGCCCCCTCACCTGATTGGCTTAAGAATAGACTTGAAGCTATAGGCATGCGCAGCGTTAATAATGTGGTTGATGCAACTAATTACGCAATGATTGAGACAGGTCAGCCGCCACACGCCTTCGATTACACTAAGATTAATGAAGGTCAAATAATCGTCAGAAAAGCTATCGCTGGCGAACGCCTGACAAGCATTGATGGTACGCAGTGCGACCTTAATGCTGATATGCTGGTTATAGCCGACCCCCAGGGACCTGTAGCCATTGCAGGCGTTATGGGGGGACTGGACACGGAAGTCAGTGAAACGACCACCTCGATTCTTTTGGAAGACGCTTATTTTGACCCTGTCAGCGTCCGCACAACTTCTCGCCGGCTTACCTTGCCCTCCGAAGCTGCTTTTCGGTTCGAACGTATCGTGGATATCGAGATGATAGACTGGGCTTCAAAACGCACTTCACAGCTTATTACCCAGGTTGCCAGAGGTAAAGTTGCTAAGGGTGTCGTCGATGCGTACCCAAAAAAGCCGGAGTCGAAAGAGGTAACATTACGGATCTCACGTTTAAATAAGCTACTTGGTATCGAAGTCTCCCATGAAGAAGCGTTTAGAATCCTTTCAGCCTTAAATTTCAATCCAAAAACCAACGAGGATTCGATAATTTGCTCCGTACCCTCATGGCGCAGCGATGTTTACCGTGAGGTGGACCTAATTGAAGAAGTCGCCCGTGTCTATGGTTATGGTAAAGTCCCGACGGAACGTAAAATTAAAATTGAAGTAGTGCCGGTCGATGCCAGGCAGAAACTGGTACAATCGCTCGGTACATATCTTAACGGCTGCGGCTTTTACGAAACGATAAATGTAGGTTTTGTGGATAATTCTGTTGCGGAACTTTTTACACAAAACGGTTCCGAGGAATCTCTGGCGGTCAAAGATGTATCAAGAAAAAGTGCCAACCTGCTTCGCCAAACTCTTATAGGTTCTTTGCTGGCGGTGCTGAAAACAAACCTTAACGCCAAGAATTCACCATGCAGGATATTTGAGCTCGCGGATATCTTCATACCGAAGCCGGAACAGGCTAATAGCTTACCTCTTGAAAAGATGAAACTGGCTCTGGTCTGTGATAGCGATTTAAGAGACCTGCGAGGCGTGATAGAGGGATTGATAAAAAGTATCGATAGAAATGCCCAGATAACCTTCGAACCTGTGGAGATTTTCTGGGCCCAAACCGGCGCCCAAATCATTATCAATTCCCAAAAAATCGGTACTGCCGGTATCGTTTCACAAAAAGTAAAAGACAAATTTGATTTCAAAGACATCTCACCCTGCGCTGCAGAGCTGGAATTTGAGCAGCTTATGACTCTTCAAAGCGGCACTGTTAAAGTCAAGCCGCTGCCAAGATTTCCGTCAATACAACGGGACCTTTCAATTATTGTCGATGAGAATATACGCTGGGATGATATCATTAAGGCGGTTAAAGACAAAGCATCCGCTGAACTCGAAGATACTCAATTCGTCGGCATATACTACGGCAAAGGCATCAAGCCCGGACAAAAAAGTGTTACACTTTCACTACACTTCAGAGACGAAGATGGTACACTGACCCACGAAGCAGTTGACCGTTTCGAAGCTGATATCTTAGAAAGTCTCACTAAATCCGTTCGGGCTGTATTGCGAACGGTGTAAAAACGCCAATTCATACTGTTAAAACCAATCCTGATACCTTTACGTAATATAGCGATTATAAGTTATAGCTTTCCGGCTTTTATGTCGTTTGAACACGGACAAAGCAAAGTTTAAACTTTACGCTTTTTGATTATAGATTTATCTTCAGAAAAAACCCGGTAAAAGCCGAAAGACAATAGAGAGAAAGACCTGATATTTTAATTAAATTGTCGGAATCTAACGCTATTTTGTTGACTTTCTCAGTACAATTTGGTACAAATAATGTTGCGGGCTAACCCCTGCGGTGTTCGTATTGAAAGCAGGTGTTTGAAAGAACCGATACCCGTACTCAGGGAAATCAGGCCTTGATGGATCGGAAAAGCCTACTCCGATAGGACTTTCGGACACAAGTAACGATTGCCCACTTGGAAGTAATGGGTTCTTTTCGAACGCTTTCTTACGGCACCAGTGGAGGAGGGCCACGCAACAGATTAAAAGGCCTGATAATCCAGGCCTTTTTTTTCTATACTACAGGAATTAATATCGGACACCCAAAGCCTGTTAAGTCCACTCCCCACTTTTTCAACTTAAGCTACGAAACAGATTTGTCGATTAAAGTTAAACGGAGACTATAGGGGGACTCCCTACTTAGTCAAAAACATTAGGGACTGTAATTAAAAGACTTACGTTTTGGAGAATCAAAAATGCCGAGCGTTCGCAGCTTCACAGTACTACCGGCCTTACCCGAGCCCTTGAAGGACCTCGAGGTCATCGCCAGGAACATGTTCTGGTCCTGGAATCCAGAGTTCGTCGAGTTATTCAAACGTGTTGACAGTAATTTATGGTCGGCTTGCAACCATAATCCTGTCAAACTTCTTGGTATTACTTCACAGGAGAAATGGGAAGAGCTGGCTGAAAATCAAGGCTTCTTAGCTCAGTTACAGAATTTAACTGAAAAGTTTGAATCATACCTCGACAGGCCAAGCTGGTACGAAAAGGTTTGTTCAAAATCAGATAAACCGGTTATCGCCTATTTCAGTGCTGAGTTCGGTATCCACGAATGTCTGCCTATTTATGCCGGTGGATTGGGGATACTCGCAGGCGACCACCTAAAAAGCGCCTCCGACCTTGGCGTTCCATTGGTGGGCGTAGGACTTTTATATCAAAAAGGCTATTTCCGTCAGCATCTGAACGCCGATGGTTGGCAACAGGAAATATACGTCGAAAATGATTTATACAGTATGCCGATAGAACTCGTTCGCAAAGAAAGCGGCAGACCGTTGAAAATCAGCGTCGATTATCCGGACAGATGCGTAATCGCTCATGTCTGGTGCGTTTCCGTGGGCAGAGTGAAATTATATCTGCTGGATACGAACATAAGCGACAATTCCCCAATGGACCGTATGATAACCTGTACTCTCTATGGCGGCGACCGGGAATTGCGAATCCGCCAGGAGATTATGTTAGGTATTGGTGGAGTAAAAGCGCTAACCGCAATGAACATCAAACCAACCGTTTGCCACATGAATGAAGGACACGCAGCTTTTATGGCGCTGGAGCGAATCTGTGAATTAAGAAACGCTAAAAATATGACTTTCGAAGAAGCAATGGAAGCAACGAAAGCCGGCAACGTATTTACGATGCATACACCTGTTAAAGCCGGACTCGATGAATTTTCCGTTGAGTTAATGGATAAATATTTCGGCGGTTATTTCCCAAAGCTTGGCATAAATAGAAATCAATTTCTATCACTTGGTAGAATCCTCTCTGACGATGAACACGAAGCTTTTAAAATGCCCGTTCTTGCTTTACGCCTGAGCGCTTATACAAACGGCGTAAGCAAATTACACGGTCAGGTATCGCGCGGAATATGGGGATGCATCTGGCCGGGAGTCCCTACCAATGAA
>JASFMF010000216.1:0-4558 GCA_050117705.1 Phycisphaerales bacterium | reverse complement strand
CGGTTACCGAAGGTTTCTCCCACAGCGATATCTTCGCATATCTTAAATCAGACGTTGTGCCGATGAAAAGTTGTGATATAGACCTGCTGGAAAATTACTGCCTTGCCTTTGGCATAACCGGCAGCGACTGGCAGAGTAACAAGCAGTGGAATTTTGCCGGGGCGGATGACAAGGATTTTAACGAGCAGCAGATAAACCGGATTCGATTAGAAACTGTCAGCCCGTTACTTGAGCTTCAGGACAGGCTTTGTCCTGTTGGTAATTCAGCAGGTATGCTTACTGCCGATGAATTCACACTGGCCGTTTTCCATTTTCTTGATGAGCTTAAGGTTAAAGAGACAATTGGTGGTTGGATTGAGGAAGCCGGCAGTGGTGATAATAGTGCTGCTGACAAGCATCAGCAATTTTATAATAAATTCGTGGATATCTTCGATGAGCTTACTGAGATATTTACCGGCCAGTCTATGAAGGCCGAAGATTATTTTGCGATTATCAATTCCGCTTTCTCACAGTTGACTCTGGCTTTTATACCACCGACTTTGGACCAGGTTCTTGTCGGCTCTATCGAGCGCAGCCGGCATCCGGATTTGAGAGCGGCCTTTTTAATCGGTGCCACGCAAAGGCAGTTTCCGGTACCGGTTAGTTCTGGGAGTATATTGACCGATGATGACCGGATTACCGCCGAATCGGCGGATTTCCAATTGGCCCCGGCGTCGAGTCAAACACTCGCCGAGCGCCAATATTTGGCCTACATTGCATTTACTCGTCCATCTGAATTTCTGTGTATTACGTATCCTTCTGTCGATGATAAGGGCGGCGAACTACCTCGCTCACAGTTTGTGGGCGATCTGGAATCGTTATTTGAAAATCTCTGCGAAGAATCAATTGCGGGTGATCAAGTCGACCTCGAAAAGATTTATAATGAAACTGAGCTTTCGGATTTACTGTGCAGCAGACTTGGCAGGGATGCTTTTGAATACAAAGCAGATGATAAAAGTCACTTGGAGGGATTATTAAATGATATTTGTTCCGACCAGAAGTTTGCCGGGTTGGGACAGAATGTTGTTTCTGCAATAGATTACGATAATAACGCGCAATTGGATGAGGATTTATTTAAGGAGCTTTTCGGCCGTCAAATACAAAGTTCAGCGACAAAGCTGAGCACTTTTGCAGAATGTCCATATAGATATTTTGCAAGGTATATATTGGAGTTGGAAAAGCGAAAAGAGTTTAAGATTGAGCCTCTGGATTTAGGCCTGTTTTACCATAGTGTTCTGGATGCCTTGTTAAAGAAGCTTAACGAGCAGGGTAAAGATTTTGTGACGATTGATGGCGAGGAGCTGTTGAACATTCTACACGAGCAGGTAAAAATTGTCATTCAGGCAAGTCCTTTTTTGATAAACTTCAGCAAACATTCACCTCATAACGCCTATATTATTAATTCCGCCGTTGGAAATATCCAAGATTGCGTTTTGGCAATTTCACAAATGGCCGGTGCCGGGAGTTTTAGACCAAAGTTTTCGGAAGTTTCATTTGGCCGGCTTAAAGAAGAGACCGCAACTATCGGAAAGTACGAGCTTGCGCTTTCTGATGACCGCATACTATCTTTGAATGGCAAAATCGACAGACTGGATATTGCGGATATCGAAGATGAAAAGGTCGGATTGATTTTTGATTATAAACGCAGAGGGACTTCGTTCGACTGGTCGAAGTTTTACTATGGGATAAATATGCAGCTTCCGATTTATATGTTGGCTGTGCGCAATACACCGGCCTCTAAAGTAAAAAGCGTTGCCGGTGCATTTTATATGCCTGTCGAAGTAAGCCTTAAGACCACTACGCTTGGTGAACTGCCGAAAGAAAATGACAGTTTCAATTATAAAGCTAAAGGGATATTTAACGGACGATATGCCGAACAGTTAGATGGTGGAGCAAATTCAGGCTGGAGCAGGTATTATAATTTTCGCATTTCTTCCAGGGACGAACAATATGGACATTATAAAAAGAGCGGGGCGTTAAGGCCTGATGATTTTGAAAAGGTGCTTAAGTTTACCGAGGATAAGATAATTCAGATAGCGGAGAATATTGTGGCTGGTGAGATTGATGTCAGGCCATATCGTTTGAAAGGGCAGTCACCTTGCAGCTATTGTGAGTATAAGTCTATTTGCCGGTTTGATTGGCAGATAAACGACTACAACTTTTTAGCGACGCTTGGCAAATCAGAGGTCCTCGAAAAGATAGGTGAGGTTAATGGCTGAGAAGAAGATTAAATGGACGGACCAGCAGCAGCGGGCCATCAAGGCCCTTGGTAGTGACGTTCTTGTCACGGCTTCAGCCGGGACTGGTAAAACCGCTACGCTTTCCGGCCGGTGCGTCAATATCGTTTCCGACAAGTCCTTATGTCCCGATGTCAGGAATATTCTCGTGTTGACTTTTACCGAGGCCGCCGCCGAGCAGATGCGTGCAAGAATTGCACAACAATTGAAGGAAGCGTTTGAACAAAAGCCGGACAATCGGCTTCGTTACCAGCTTATAATGCTTCAGGGCGCCGATATCAGCACGATACATTCGTTTTGCAAAAGACTTATCACGGAATATTTTTATAAACTCGGCCTGGACCCGACTTTTCGTGTTATCGACGGCGACGAACAAAAACTGCTTAAAGCAGAAGCTCTCGAAAAAACCATTGATCTTGCCTGGCAGAAAAATAACCTTCAGAAGGACTTCGAGCAGCTCTTGTATCGGCGGGATCTTCGTACAAGTGACGGTTTTCTCGCCGAGGTAATACATATTAGTAATTTCCTTGACGGTGTGATTTCCCGACAAAACTGGTATGAGATGGCGTCACGACTCGCCGGTGAAGTTAATCCTTTTGCAACCGCTCTTGGTGAAAAACAAAGACAAATTGTGAAATATAAACTGCAAAGAATCCTTTCTCAAATTCGTTATGCCATACGGCTTTATGCAAGTGAGGACATCAGCGGTAACTGGGCGACAAAGTGGCAAGAAATCTTTGTAAAACCTGTAGCTGAATATGTAGAGCTTATAGATTCGGGTAATTGGGGGAAATTCAGCGAACAGATAAAAAATTACCAAAAGCCATCGAGATTTGAATACAAACCGAGAGGCTTGTCCGGCCCGGTTGCTGAAATTATTAAAAGCACCGCCGAAAACGCGAAAAAATCCTTCGACAAGCTTTGTAACCTTGCCGTCCTGGATACCGATTATATTGATAATCTTAGCGACTCGGTCGGGTTGCAAACGGGAGTGCTTATTGAGCTTGTTAAAGGATTCGACGGATTTTATAGCCAGGCCAAGCAGACGCTCAATTGTCTGGATTTCGCCGACCTCGAACATAAAGCACTGGAACTTTTGACAAAAGAGGATTCTCTCGAAGGTGAGCCGGAGCCGTCTGATACGGCTTTGATGCTCCGGGAAAGATACAAGTACATTTTTGTTGATGAATATCAGGATATTAATTCCGTTCAGCAGCAGATACTGCGAATGCTCAGCCCCGGCGGAAATATCCTTCAGGTAGGAGATGTCAAACAAAGCATTTATGCCTTCCGCGGTGCTCAGCCGGATATTTTTCTAAACCAATTAAAACAGACTTCGTCCGACCCCGAAAAGGCGCCGACCGGCTTACGAGTTGACCTTAACGTTAATTTTCGCTCGACTGCGGGAATTCTCGATTTTGTAAACAGAATATTTTCGCGGATAATGACGTTTTCTTTCACGAAGATTGACTACGATGAGTCGGCCAGATTAAGACCGGCACTTACAGATAACGCCGAGGATCAGCCTTTAGGCGACAATGAACCTGTTATTGAGTTTCACATACTTGACGAGGCCGATGCCGACGATAATTTGCAGGATGAAAAGGATGAAGTGTCAGGCGATGAAGATAATCCTGATATAGTTACATCGCGTCAGCGTCAGGCGGCGATGATTGCCCGGCGTATCAGAGAAATGGTTGGCGCTGAAACGGGAAAACCTGAATTCCAGATATATGACAAACAACATGATGTTATGCGGGATGTTCAGTATGGTGACATTGTAGTACTGATGCGTTCGTTGGCTAAAAAGGCAAATGATTATATCGAAGTGTTCGGTTTAACAGGCATACCCGTCAGTTGTCAGGCCACTGCGGGTTATTTTCAGGCAACGGAAATCAGCGATATGACAGCCTTGCTAAGGGTGCTGGATAATCCTCAGCGTGACATTGAGCTGGCCACTGTATTACGAAGTCCTTTTTTCAAGATTAACGACACAGAGCTTGCACGAATAAAAATATTCAGCAAAGAAAATCCACAATGTAAAAATTATTATGACTGTGTATTACAATATTGTAATACAGGTAACGATGAAAGATTAGCTGCAAAGCTCAAAGGAGTATTAGCACAGATTGAGCAGTGGCGAACTATCGCCAGACGTGGAAATCTGGCCGATTTAATCTGGCGGGTCTATCGCGAGACCAGCTATTTATCTTTCGTTTCGGCTTTACCGAACGGCCGGGCGCGCAAAGCAAATCTTCTCAAGCTCCACGACCGTGCCATTC
>JASFMF010000215.1:0-4560 GCA_050117705.1 Phycisphaerales bacterium | reverse complement strand
TCACAATATCACGTACTGTAGCAGAAGAAGCCAAATACGCAAGTTTGGAATTTGAAGATATCCGCGTAAACCTTGATGATTATGAAGAAAAAGAGCTCATAAAGATATTCGATTCAGAGCCGTCTGTTTACAAAGTTTTTTACGAAAGATTCGACCAGGTTTACAAATCTATTATCCACCATGGAGAAAAGGAAACATTGGCTTTCTTATATGATTCTTCTGAGAATTGGCTTGTATGTGCAGCCGACAAAGCAGTTTTTAGAGTCCTTGGTTT
The DNA here is from genome assembly GCA_050117705.1 of Phycisphaerales bacterium. GTDB lineage: Bacteria > Planctomycetota > Phycisphaerae > Sedimentisphaerales > Anaerobacaceae > NIOZ-UU13. Next base: position 4,286 of record JASFMF010000215.1, on the reverse strand, counting down.
GCTTGGTAAAGCTGAACAGGGAATTTCTTTAGAAGAAATTCTGGAACAAATCGGTTTATCAAAACCTTTAGAATGGCAATATACAAAAAAGTTTCGCGAAATGTACACAAAATTAGGCCAACAAGACTTTTTCCAAGACCAAGGTCATACTTAATCACACCCCCTAAAACCACAACAAGACTATATTAACGATAACAACTGGCAGAACAAAATCCCTCTAATTCACACTACAATATCGGTATTGAAAGATTAATTAAAAAAACAACTTAAGACCAAAAAACTTTCACCCGATAGAGTTAGCATAAGTCTGAACAAATATTCTGTTGGCCTTAAAAAAGGAAACAGGGCTGAGGTGCGGAGGGAGAGGAAAAAGCGAGATATCCCCAGCCCTGTGAATGTGCTCTACAAATAGAATACCACAAAACTCTTTGTAAATCTATACCATTTTTGCCAAATATTGTTCGTATCTGACGAAAATAATATTTATCAGGTAAAAATCCCCACATAACTCGTTGCAACAAACATCTAAAACCATATTAACCTGTTGATTTCATATTGTCAACTAAAATTTATTAAAAATATTTTCAATCGGACAAAATTTTTGCGGCGAATATGGTATAATTGACACTATCATGCTGACAGATAACATTCTTGAACTTATTGGTAATACGCCGCTGTTACAGTTGAAGGGCGAGAGGATTTTCGCCAAGGCCGAGTTCCTAAATCCCGGCGGCAGCATTAAGGACCGTGTGGCTTTAGCCATGCTGGAGGCCGCACAGCGTGACGGCAAGCTAAACAAAGATTCCATTATCGCCGAACCGACCAGCGGAAATACCGGCATTGGCCTGGCGTTAGTCGGAAGATTGATGGGATATAAGGTTAGAATCGTTATGCCGGAAGGAATGAGCGAGGAGAGGAAAAAGCTCATAAAAGCTCTTGGTGCAGAACTCGTCCTGATTCCCGATGAAGAAGGTCTGACCGGTGCGGTAAGCACAGTCGAACAAATGGCTTCTGAAGATAGCAACATTTTTGTACCTCAGCAGTTCGAGAACCCTGAAAATCCCCGTGTACATTATGAGCAGACCGCACGTGAGCTATGGCGACAAATGGGCGGTAAAATTGACTGCTTTGTGGCCGGCGTCGGAAGCGGCGGAACATTGCAGGGCGTAGGAAAATTCTTAAAAGAACATAAAAAGGGCGTAAAAATCATAGCCGTCGAACCGGAAAACTGCTCGGCGCTTTTAGGCCACGAGCCGGGCCTGCACCAGATTCAGGGCATAGGCGATGGCTTCATTCCAGCTATACTTGATGTTTCGATGGTCGATGACGTGGTTGAAGTCTCGGACAACGATGCGATAGTAACAACCCGCCAGCTTGGAGTGGATTTCGGGCTGCTGGTCGGCATCAGCTCCGGCGCCAACGTCTGGGCCGCACGCAAACTTCTCAAGAAAATCAAGGGCAATATCACAACCGTACTGCCCGACAGGGCCGAGCGTTATTTCAGCACTGCATTGCTATAAATGCCGGCCTGATTACAAAAAAACATGCGCTACCTTAATGGTGTGACACTTAAGACCTGACAAAATCCAGGAGTGGTTCATAATCATTTCCGTCTGCGGCGACAAGTGATTCAATGTATTTTTCTCGGTCTATACCTGCGGCTATCAGGTCAGCGCTTCCCCATGTAAACGGAGCTTTGTTGAAAACGTTTTCTAAAAGAATATCAGCCATCAATCTGGCATGCCTGCCGTTGCCGTTTGGAAATAAATGTATTGATACCAGCCGATGATGAAACCGTGCGGCTGTTTCATCCTCTGAGAATATCTTGTTCTCTATCCAGTATTTAACATCATTACATAATTGTTTAAGGTCAACGGAGATATTATACCAGGGGACACCGATAGTTTTCTCGCTCTGCCTGAACTTCCCCGCCCATTTCCATACGTTACAGAACATCTTTTTATGCAGCAGCTTCATAAAAGATTCGTTCAGGATATCTTTCGGTTTACGCTCTTCTACCCAGGCCAGAGCTTCATTGATATTGTCCTGCTCCCATCGGTCAAGTTCGGCTCGTGTGGTGATATGAGTGAGTAAAAGTTCTTCTGTTTCGTTTGCATCTATTGGTGTTGCACCTTCCAGATATTCGAATTGAATCATTCTTCATCCCACAGTGATTTTGGCATTTCATTCATAATGTCCTCGATGAGGTCTTCCAGGACTTTTTCTTTTTCCTTTTCGCTGAGTTCCTGCTTTTCCAGCCGCATCGTCTGGTTACTGCGGGCTATACGTTTTTTAGCTACTAATCTGGCTCGGTTTTTTACTGTTTCTTCCAGACTGTCTCTGGGGACAAAGCCATAAACAAATATGCAGTCCAAAGCCTCGGCTATGTTCCTTAGTGTTTCGATTTTGACTTTTCCGAACGTTTCATCTCGCTCGATACGCGAGACACGTTGCTTATTGACATTCGAGCGATTGGCGAGTTGCCTGCCTGTCATGCCAAGTGCGGTACGGATAGCACGAATCCAGCCTTTTCCGGGTGGAGCCAGTTTTTTAAGGGGCTCAAGATGCTTTAATGTCGAATCTAATTGTTCCCTGACAAGTTTCTTATGTCTTGTCTTCATGTTTACACCTGTAAATAAAGTTCAAACGCCATTTGCATATCAAGTCTACTTATTTATAGACTATTTCGGTAAATTTATCCATGAAAATATAGACAAATCTCGAAAAATGTCTATAAAAATGTAGACAAATCTTAAAAAAAGTATACATATATATAGACTTAAAGTAGCATAAATAACACTTGCATAGCCGGAATAATCTCTCAGGAATGAGCGTAGTATGCGTCGAGGGAAAAGGCTAATTCACCATAACAGTCAATTCCACAACAGCCGGCCTACTTCATAAAAGCAATATTTTGCAGTAATTGAATCTCTGCAATTTGTTATAATTTTGTTATAATACTATTATTAAATGGCGTGCGGAACACGATTTGATATTACGAGTAAGGGTCTATTCCCGGATTTTATCAAGCAAAGAATGTACTCTTGTTTTGTTAAAATCTGAACAAAAGGAAAGGAGCAGAGATGAATAGACACAAAAGACTAATTCCGGTGTTGATTTTCTGTTTACTGTCGGCAACATGCGTCTGTGCGGAGGATGCAAACAACTTAGACGCTGTGAACAAAGATAACCCTGTAACTATTGAGCTTACAAGGCTGGATGTAAATGATACGAACCTTGAGCTGAGCTTCAAGATTAAAAATGTTTCCAATCATGATGTCTGGCTTTGTGATAGCCTAAATCCTGGAGATACATCTGTTTTCGAGTATTTTTTGGATAAAGACGGCAAAACTCTTTTAATAAGAAGACGGTTTAATCTCCCGAAAGATGAAGGAATAATGTGGGAATATCCCTTTCCCAGAGCTCGATATGTACGTTTGCGTCCCGGTCAGGAAAAAGCCGAATCCATCTCTCTTGCCGTGCCGGTTCGACCTCAACATTTATTCGAACACTTACATGCGAACGCTGAATACGTCGAACGCATAGCTCTGGAAATCGGCTTTTATGACGAAGACCTGCCGGGCCTGATTCTTCAAGTCGTTGAATTAGCCGAGAGACTCCATCATAATGATTTCAGTGTTGGCTTACGGGATTCCAACGATGTAGAGATTTGCCACCGCTTCTTTGGAGGATGGAACATTGCCATTGGCTTTAGGGGCATTTTAGGCTTCAAGGAATCCGTTATGTCAGGTGGCGATGAAATCTATATTCCCCATATGGGACCAATCCTAAATGGTGAAAAGGTATTAAGCCTTGAAATCGACGGCGCCTCCATTCCTTACCGGGGACACACTAATACCCCAGTCACCTCAACAGATAACACATCTGTAAATATTACACTCACCAACTTTGACGTGAATGACACAATCCTTGAATTAGAATATAAAATTAAAAATAATACTGACCATGATGTTTGGATTTGCGATAGCGTTAGCACAGAAACAAGATGGCCATGGAAGTTTGAGGTGTATTTGGCCGAAGATGTCCAGACCCTTGTAATAAGGAAACGTCTTGATATTTTACCGGAGGTAATTTGGGCAGCACCACCTAAATATGGTCGGTACGTTCGTTTGTAGCCCTCTCAGGAGTATACTGATTCTTTTTCGCGTGCTTTACCCGTTCGTCCTTGTCCTTTATATATAACCGAACGAGCAAACGCCGAATTCGCAAGCCGCCTGGTTGTTGAGATTGGTTTTTATAATGAAGATGTGCTTGAGCGGATTCGG
>JASFMF010000214.1:0-4562 GCA_050117705.1 Phycisphaerales bacterium | reverse complement strand
GCGATTTAATGAAAGGTTCAAAAGAATTGCTGTTATGCATTCGGGCTTGACCTCGGCCCAGCGAAACGTGCAGTGGCAAAAGATAAAATCGGGTGAAGCTGATGTGGTTATAGGTGCTCGCTCAGCAGTTTTTGCGCCGCTATCTAAAGTTGGCCTTATCGTTGTTGACGAGGAGCACGAGCCGAGCTACAAGCAGGATACTGCGCCAAGATACAACGGCAGGGATGTTGCGATAAAGCGGGCGCAACTGGCAAATGCACATTGTATTTTGGGCAGCGCCACGCCATCGTTGGAGATGCTGTCTAATTGTCAAAGTAAAAAACATTTTCACTTAGTGCGTCTGCCTAAGAGAGTAATGGATTTGCCAATGCCCAAAATGAAGCTCGTCGATATGCGACAGGAACGGGCAAGTCAAAAAGGTGTTAATCTTATTTCTGAATCCCTCGCTGAGCGGCTTCAGGAGACACTTGCAAAGAAAGAGCAGGCGATTTTACTCTTAAACAGACGGGGTTACAGCAATTTTGTATTTTGTCCTTCGTGCAAGCATACGCTGCACTGTAGGAATTGTGATGTAACTTTGACCTTTCACAAATCACAACTCCGTCGCAGCCGGCGAATGCAAACCGTTACAGGTGCTCATATCAGTTATGGTTATGCGATTTGTCATTATTGTCTGGCTCAGACGCTCGTGCCTGAAAAGTGTCCTCTATGCGGCAAGGGCTTTGCAATGATAGGGCTTGGCTCGCAAAGGCTTGAAGAGGAATTAGCCAGGAAATTTCCACAGGCTCGCGTATCGAGAATTGACAGTGACTCTATGGCAAGCAGGGATTACTACCATCTTTTACAGGACTTCGGCGAAGGTCGAATTGATATACTGGCTGGTACGCAGATGTTGGCTAAAGGTTTGCATTTTCCCAATGTTACTTTGGTGGGTATTATAAGTGCCGATACTTCACTTTATCTGCCGGATTTTCGCGCTAATGAGCGTACTTTTCAGTTGATTTCACAGGTGGCCGGTAGGGCGGGGCGTTCTGAAAAGAAAGGCACGGTTTTCGTTCAAACGTTTTTACCGAATCAGCCGGCGATACAATTTGCTGTTGGTGGTGACTTTAACGGTTTTGTCAGGGAGGAATTAAAGCATCGTAGGGCGTGTAATCTGCCACCATTTTGGAGATTGGCGGTTATTGTCATGCGGGATATGAGTTTCGAAAAGCTTGAGGCTGCCTGCGAGCAGATGAAGCAAAGAATTGACCGGATTGTCGAAAGCCGGGGACTTGAAATTACTGTTCGTGGGCCGATGCCGGCGCTGATAAGCCGGATACAACGTTTTCATAGAATGCAGATAATTATTCAGGCCCCACGGGCAGAGACTATCCAGCGGTTGTTTGTTGGCCTGCGGACGGCAGGGCCTGTTCGACCAGCAGTCAAGGTTGCCATAGATATAGACCCGGTTAATTTATTGTAGCTTGCAATCAGGAAGTTAATTTGTTATTTTACCCTTGCGTCTTATCGGGGAGTAGCTCAGCTTGGCTAGAGCGCTGCGTTCGGGACGCAGAGGTCGCAGGTTCAAATCCTGTCTCCCCGATTTTTCCGGCATTATACGCTTGTTCTTAATATTCCCGGCGGGCTCGGTTTACTGGTAGTCATTTTTATGGCTGTACGGATCTTGTTTCTTGTGATATTGAAGTTGAGTTGATTGTATCGGATACTCTCTAATTTATAATGGTACAATTCTCCGGGAGGAGCAGACCAACAGTAGAAAATATGAAGACAGCTTTGAGCTTGATTAAAATGTTATCGGAAGGAGTTTTCTGATTATATTGCAGCGAACCGCTTGGAAATATTAATTATAACAGAATGTAAGCCGTTTACACTTTTTCAAGATAAATTCCTCTTTGTGATATTGATGCTCAGTCTTCGTTGATTTTTTGGTTAACTCTCCTAAAATTTATTCCGATATAATTTCAAAATGTATCGGAAATGTGGTGTGTCATAAGAGGGTAAGAAATGGGAATTAAAGAGCTGCCAGATAATGTTCTTTTTGTTGAATTACCTCCATCAGGACCGGCCATAGCTAACGATCTTAAAGCTGTCAACGAAACTATCAGCAAGGAGTGCAATAAAGACATCATAATCGACTTTTCAAGAGTTGAGATAGTAAATTCAGCTAATATCAGCAATCTGTTAATATTGTATAATTTGCTCAAGGACTCCGGACGTCGTCTTCTTCTTTGTAAAGTTGCCACTGTGACAAAGTGCATTTTTGTAGTCGCCGGCCTTGACACGGTTTTCGAATTTGTCGATGACCAATCCGCCGCCTTGGAAGTTGTTAAGCAGCGCACATCCGAATGCCACTAAAAGTTTTTCTGTATATATTTAACGGCATTGTTAAATATTGTCATTCCATCACTGTCCGGCTTTTCTTTTAAACGAGACCAGTGTGGATGGTGGGTGGGTCTTATGAACCTTTCCGGGTGGGGCATAAGTCCGAGTATTCTGCCTGTGGTGTCCGTTAAGCCGGCTATAGAATCCATTGAACCATTGGGATTGACAGGGTAATCACCTTCCTGGCCGTTCTTATCAACATATTTAAATGCAACTTGTGCATCGGATTTGAGTTTTTCCAGAGTAGCTGCATCCTTAGTAACTACTTTTCCCTCGCCATGCGCAATAGGCAGATAGATTTGCCTGCCCTCTTCGATAAAAACACACCTATCCGTTTGTGGAGCCAGATACACCCATCTATCCTCGAATTTTCCGCTATCATTGTTAGTAATTGTAACATCCTCATGTTGCTCTGAGGAATTGAGGCCCGGCAGTATTCCTGTCTTGACGAGAACCTGGAAACCGTTGCAAATACCGAGGACCAATTTGCCATCGTCAATGAATTTACGTATGGATTCATATAGGTGATGCCTGATTTGATTTGCTAAAATTTTACCCGCAGCCACGTCGTCGCCATAGCTAAAACCGCCGGGGAAAACAATTATCTGGAATTCATCCAGCAGAGTTTTGTCTTTGATAAATTTATTGATGTGTAATCGTTGTGCTTTTGCGCCTGCCAATTCGAGCGCATATTCGGTTTCCATATCACAGTTTATCCCTGCTGCTCGTAAAACTATCGCTTTAACTTCTACCATTGTTTACCTTTTCAATCCATTAGCTGTGTCCAATGTATTTCCTACCAGTCGAACGGTTTTTGCCATGCCTGCTTTAGTGAGTCTATGTCGGCTTCGATAACAGCAGTGCCGTTTTCTGCTTTTATAATAAGTGTTTTCTCTTCTGTTACTTTGCCAATCTGGCCGAACGGCAGATTGAGCATCAGCTTTGCAAAGGCATTGAACTTTTCCTGCTCGACTTCTACTATATAACGCGAGTTTGATTCACTGAATAGCTGGGTATCCACTCGTGAGCAGTCTTTACTTTTTGGCAAACCCCTCAGGTCTGCCTCAATCCCAAGCCCGCCCGCCAAGGCCATCTCCGCAAGCGCCACAGCCAGACCACCTTCGGAACAGTCATGGCAACTTACAACAAGTTTCTGTGCTATGGCATCTGAAATTCTTTTTGCGATTTGAGGTGCTTTTTCGAGTTCTAATTTAGGTACGTTTGCTCCGATTTGGCCGTTAATCTTGTAGTAGTGTGAGCCGCCTAATTCGTTTTTCGTCTCACCAACGATGAACAGTAGATTAGAAGCCTCCTTGGTATCCATTGTAACGCACTTATTGATGTCATCGACCATTGATATTGCGCTAATTAAAAGTGTTGAAGGTATTGATATTTGTGTCCCATCCTCGCACGAAAATTCGTTGTTCAGTGAATCTTTGCCGGAGATAAACGGGGCTTCGAACGCCATTGCTCCATCATAGCAAGCCTGAGACGCTCGCACTAAAGGCCCTAAAGTTTCCGGCTTGGTACAATCACCCCAACAGAAATTATCCAATAGTGCAATCCTGTCAGCTTTACCGCCAACGCATATCAGGTTCCTGATAGCCTCATCAATACCAGCCATAGCCATCCAGTATGGGTCGATATCACCATAAAGCGGATTCATTCCACAACTAATAGCAAGGCCCTTGTCGGAATTATACTTTGGTTGTATTACTGCTGCATCACCGGGACCATCGTTATTAACACCTGTTAGTGGTTTAACGACTGAACCGCCCTGAACTTCATGGTCATATTGGCGGATTACCCATTCCTTGCTTGCAACATTGTAAGAAGAAAGGATTCGAACAAGCTCATCGTTATAATTATCTTTTTCTGGTATGTTCGGTTCGGTAAACTCAGGCTCTTTCCATAAGGCTTTTCGTGAATATTTTGGCACTCCATCGTGTAGAAAATCCATGTCCATCTCGGCTACCTGTTGGCCGTTGTATTTCAAGATTAGCTTTTTATTGTCAGTGAATTTACCTATAACTGTTGATTCGACGTTTTCGCCATCGAAGATTTTAGTGATTGCTTCCAAATTTTCCGGCTTAACGGCTATTACCATTCTTTCCTGTGCTTCGCTAATCCATATTTCCGTGTAGTTGAGGCCTGCGTATTTGAGCGGGGCTTTTTCC
>JASFMF010000213.1:0-4571 GCA_050117705.1 Phycisphaerales bacterium | reverse complement strand
GGGCCAGTGGCAATGGACAAGCGCATCGAACCAGCCTGATGACAATGGGCTTAACAACCATACCGGCCACTTTAATGCAGTTGACTGGACAGAAGAAGAAAAACTGCAAAATCCCAACCGCCGCGGCTTTGTCCGCCCATCCCCTAACGGCCACGCGTTACAATATGCCGACAGTACGCCGTTCTTTATGGTCGGTGATACGTGGCTCGCGGGGACCACATGGCGGCTGCCCTTTAGAGGTGTAGCACCTGCGAAGAATTATGTTCCGGGGCCCGGTATCGGGTTTGAAGACGCCGTTGCCTACAGAAAATCTCAAGGTTTCAATTCCGTTAGTATGATAGCGTGTTTTCCGAACTGGGAATCGGATTGCAATCCTGCAACTTATGCGGACTCCAGCGGTTTGTACCTGAGAAATGCCTGGGAAAAATTCGATTACCTTGTCGAGAATGGCCAGATGACCTCGAAAAATATGCGTGACGAATACGGCAACAGGCCCTTTAAAATGTCACCCGAGCATAAGGGCGTAGCTGATTTTGACCATATCATCCCCGCTTACTTTCAGAGCTTAGACAAGAAAATGAAGTACTTATCCGATGAAGGTTTTGTCCCTTTACTGGAAACTGTAAGAAGGGACAACTGTCCGGCGTGGAAGGCTTATTTTGACTTTAATGAATCTTACGCACGATACGTTCAATACCTTATCTCAAGATACTGTGCATACAATATCTTCTTCAGCGGGATTCATCTTGACTGGATACCGAAAGAGTACAGCCTGACCGCCGACGAGTTCAACGAAGCCCTGACTTATCATTTAAAAAAATACGGTCCCTTACCTTTCGGGCAACCCCACACGACACTAATCAACAATTCCACGTATTTACAGTTCGGCCACAATCAAAGCTGTCCCTGGCTGACAATGCACTCTGTAGGCAACAAGCCGCGTGACCACAGCGTGGCCGCTGCGATTGAAACCCTTTTCAAACTCGAACCTCCTTATCCGGCCATAAATTTCGAGCCGTATTATACAGGCTGGCACCATGAAATTAACATGCCCAATGGTGAACGCCCGGCCGCGAACTCGGCGCGCGATAATTATTTCTCCCGCGCCCAGATGTACGGCTCCGTTCTTTCCGGTGGACTGTCGGGTCACGTGCATGGTACAAGCGCCTATGATATTACTGCAACAGGGGAACCCGCAGGCGCCCGTCCCCATTTCTGGGATGCGTTGAAGTTCAAATCGGGTCTGTACATGCAGCATCTAAAAACATTCATATTGTCCGAAGGAAGCAAGTACCAGCAGTTACAGCCTGGCTCTGGGAATATACACCCGCAAAAAGCACCAAATAGCCCCCCAAGAGGTCTTGACGGCTGGTCGTATATGATGAAAACCGCCGAAAGTGACCTTGCCCTGCTTTACTTTGAGAACAAGGCTGTATTGCCGATATTGAGCGGGTTTAGCCCTGACACATCATATCGTTTCCAATGGTTTAATCCTCGCACAGGCCAATGGGGTCCAGGCATTAAAATTAGAACGGATGGAAAAGGGAAATTGAAACCGCCGGAATTTCCCAATCGCCAAAATCCAGCTGACATCGACTGGGCCGCTAAAATCAGCCAAAGATAAAAATCGCCATCCAGTCAACCCTGCCGATTTATTCGGGAGATTCTGCGCGAAGGCGAAGTATCCATAAGCGTCGATCTCTGGCTGTAGATGGGACCTTGCAGAGCAGTTGCAACAGCCGCCGATCGCAGGCGCCGAGTTCGGATGATTCGGCGCGGGTCGTCATGTTATACATCGAGCGCGGCAGTTCTTCGAACGTGGCGCCGTCGTTCCGAGAAAATTCCACACGCAGTTCGGCGTCGGCGACGTCAAGGCCCGAAACAAGGATGGCTGGCTGCTGATATGGAATCGGTGACTCAACACAATCGCCGCGCCGGGCATCGAAAACGATTTCGGCGGTTTTGTTCTCGTCCGCGGCGATGTGATAAGCGCCACTCGGTACATGATAGCCGTAAACTGATATTCCATCGCCTGTTTGCAATTGCCCCACACGAGCCAGGGCGTAAGGATTTCGATAATCCTCGGCATAAGGCAGGGCGTCTATGACACTTTTAACGCGTGGAAGAAACTGTCCGTTTTCTGTTCCCAAATGGGCCATGAAGTGACGGTGGTGTTCCTCGAAAGGCCGCAATCCCCTCCGTGCCACCTGGGTGTAGGAAATGTCACCCCAGCTCAGGTCGTTAAAGACCGCATAACTCGCCCCTTCGAAAGGTTCATAAAGCGCCAGCAGGCTTCCGAACTCTCTCGGCGGACGCGTCCAGTGAACGAAAACATAATCGTCTTCAAGAGGCGGCGTTGCATTCCTGAACATATCTCCGTCGGTCCCGTTATCGAAGAGATGGTCACCGTTGCTCCCTCCCTGCCAGTAGCTTGTTCGCGGCATATTTCCCGGGTCGCCGTCGGCGTGTATGGATATGGTCTCGTCGATAATATTCGGGCGGTATATAATAAAATCCAGGTTCGTGCCCGAAGCGACCGCGGAAGCCAGCCGCAGTGTATATCTGTCGATGCGCTCGGCAATCTGTATAGGACCCCATCCGCCGGCGGCGCTTTCGATAGTGTCCCCGCGCGTTACCCAGGGAACCAAAAAATCAGTACCGTTTGTTGCCGTGACAGTTCTTCCATTTGCGTTGATGCCCTTTCCCGCACCGCCGGGTCCCTGCGAACAGATTCCGTCCCAGTCTTCAGCGGTCACTGCATCGAATTTAATATTGACCCGGCCGGTCGGATAGAACGTCCATTCCGTCGTGGTCTCTACCATATCAAGCTCTACGAACTGGTCATTCGGAGGGCCATCGCCATTGTTTAAGCGGGGACGGCATTTCTGCCGGATGCGCAGCCGGACCGGCGTATTCTCGATAATCTCAAGTGTCGCCCAGCCCGGCTCATTATTCCGGCCGAGCGCTGTGCTGAACTCCTGGTCGCCGACTAAATAGACGTCGTAATCGAAGATGCCGCCCTGACAATACCATGGTCCGGTCACCAAGTTATCCTGCTCATTCGGATCATACACTTTATCGAACATCCGATAGATGCCGCCATTATAGAAAAGGCTAAATATCACCTTCCATTCGTCTGTTTCGACAATAAGCTCCTTCTCTTCGGCGGCTAAATTGTTCGTGACGAAAAGTCTCGTCTCTCTCTGTGAACGCCCACGTGGGATATCGGATGCCTCCTGAACCGGCGCAAACAGTAAAAGAATCAACAGAATGCCTGCGTATATAAAAGTACTCTGCAAACAATATCGATGATTCTGCATATCATGTCTCCTCTCAAATTAACGACACAGGCCGGTCGTTAACGAAACGCACTTCATCGTGGTCTTTTTGTTTTTCTTTGCGAATTTCAATCATCCGTTTTCCGCCGCCTTGCCGCCGATTATAGTCGTTGCACTTAGTCTTTTCCAAAGACTTTTATTTCAAGGGGCTTTTGGAAAAAGGTCAAATTCGGGTAATACTCTTTCATTTCATCCGGAACATTACTCAGGTCTTCTCCTAACCGAAGATGCATGAGCACTATATGTTCCGGATTGATTAAGCTCTGAACGGTACTACGCCGGAGATGAAAATGTATCTGTTCCCAGAATAATCCTTCTGCAAACATTACATCCACCTTTTTATCTGTCAATTTATATATCCTGAATTCTACCACGCTAAGCAGGTCATTATCACCCGTGTGTAAGATACGCCTGCCGTTCAAATCGATTAAGTAACCGAAATTTTCGACATCGGCGTGATAATTCACCCTCTTTCCAGTCTTTTCATCTTTTATATAATAGGCCCCGTGAGGTAAAGGCAGCGCCTTTATATTAACGTCTTTAATATTCAGGCTGACAGGTTCTTTGGATTCGTATTTGACCGGATGGATGCGGTCCTCGACCCGCGAAAAGCCACCGAGCAATTTGATAATATTATGAACCTCCTCCGGACATACCAAAACCACATCCTGATTTGTCTCCATATACTGCACCGTAAGGTCAGGGTCGAAATGGTCCAGATGGCGGTGGGTAACAAACATAATATCGACATTGTCAAACGGCGATTTGGCTTCTTCCATGTCATGTATCAGCTTCTGCTTAATGCCCTGCCTTTTGGAAAACCTCCGTGCCGGCAGCGCATCTATCATTATCTTTTTATCTCCAACTTCAATTATAAATCCCTCACAAACAATATAAGTCACATTGATTGCCGGCCTGGTATCCTCACCCGATAACGCAGGGCAATTAAGAACACACACTAAAAGAAGGAATAAACTAAGTATCGTCTTTGCTCTCATTTCTTTGTCCTCATATAATCGTATGGTGGTTAGAATTCGTCACACTTATTCATATCAACGTCATCAGGTTTAATCCATGAAAAATTTCCAAATATTCAAAACTGATTTCTTTTCTTCTAAAAAATGGTGGTCTTTAAGGTTTCCTGTTGGTTTTTCACTAAAAGTCAAATAAATACTCATGTCTTCGCAAAATTCGAATCGATATGTGCCATCTTTTATTCGACACTTGTTAAAC
>JASFMF010000212.1:0-4581 GCA_050117705.1 Phycisphaerales bacterium | reverse complement strand
TTCATGATGCGTTGAATATCGCGAGTTCGATTTAGCACTGCAGTTTCAGCGTTAATCACCGCTTCGAGACGGCTGGATAAACCTGCCTCCGCTCGTACGATTTCGATTTTTGCAGCCGAACCCGCAGCAACTTTCTTTTTAGCATGATTAAGCTGGTCCTGTGCCAGTTTGTATTGCTCCCTGCGAACATCAAGTTCTTTACGAGCCGCATAAAGACGCCAATACGCAATGTCGGCACTGGCGAGCAAATAAATAGCTACAAGTTTGGTTCTGGCATTGACAATATTTCTTTCGTGACCGGCAATGCGAATAGACTGCGTGTTTATACGCGTGCCGGCCCCGCGGAGTAAGGATTGTATAACAGAAACGCTGGCGGCCGCATCCGCCACGCCGCCGGAAGACATGTCATCGCCAAAAGGCAGACCCACTTCGATAAATCCACCGGTTGGAAGTGGCTTTTCAATACTTAATTCATAATCCTGGGTTTTAGTAACAGCAGTAGCAGTTTTGCTTCGCTGAGTTTCTGCTGAGCCGAAGAAAGCCGCCTCGAACTTGGCTCGCTCTTCGTTCAGTGCAGTCTGGGCAATAGAAGGTTCTACAAGCTCGACTTTTAAGTCAAGATTATTTGCTAAAGCTGCCTCTCGAACTTGTTCCAGGCCTAAAGTTATTGTTCGTTGAGGTTCATTGGAGTCGTCAATCTGCTGAGTGATTTGTTCGGTTGCTTGTTCAACGGTTATAGGAGGTGACGCCGAATGTTCCGAAAGCTGCACAGTATCAATCCTGTCGAGCCCCATCTCCAAGGCCTTGTTGTTTGCCTCCTCTTCAATGTGCGAAGTTGAACAACCTGTAAAGACAATAAGGAAAATCGACACTAAAACTGCTTGATGGCGTACAAACCACATACAATTTTGTTCTTTTGTTCTATTTTTTCTCATAAAAACTCTCATTCATATCTTAATGCTTCCATCGGGTCTACTTTCGCCGCCCGACGAGCAGGAATCCATGCGGCCAGAACGCAGATGGCGGTCAGAAGCAGGGCTGAAACGATCAGGTTCACCAGGTCGTGGGGTTGGATACCCCAAAGACGGCTGCGGATTAGTCGTGTGGTTGCGAAAATCGCGGGTAGGCCCAAGGCCACGCCGATGAGGGCCATGAGCAGGCCGCTGCGCAGGATGGGCCGCAGTATCTGACAAGATGAGGCCCCCAGGGCCATGCGTACGCCGATTTCGCGGGTGCGGCGTGTCACTTGATAGGCGAGGATGCCGTAGAGCCCCAGGCAGGCCAGCACCACCGCGATACTCGCGAAACCACAGGACAGCAAAGCAAAGAGCCGTTCGCTACGGGTCATGTCACGGATACACTCGTTTTGCGTCTTGATATCTTCCACCAGGAGGTTGCGGTCGATGGCAGCGATGGTCTTGAGGATTTGGGGAATCAAGGCTTGGGCTGCGTTACGGGTCCGCACGTTATAGCCGAGTCGAGTGATCTGTTCCACGTTTTGGTCGTAGGGAAACAGGGCCAAGGAATCCTCCCCTTCCTTGATGTGCGCGTTTTTGAAGTTACTGCAGACACCGACAATTTGACAATCCTTATCAAAGGGGAAGGGATGTCCCACCGGGTCTTGTTCACCAAAGAGAACCTGGGATAAATGTTCATTCAGGATAACCACGCGCTTGGCATTTTTGTTATCCCCTTCCGTGAAGTCGCGTCCTCGCAGCAATGGGATACCCATGCTGGACAGGTAGGCAGGCCCCACATTTTTGTATTTGCAACTGAAGGGCTGGGGTTCTGTTTTACCAGGTAGCATAGTAAAAGCAAACAAGGACAAGATCGTGGTGCCCTGACGCAGGGTCAGGCCCTGAGAATTGGTGACGGACTCCACGCCGGGCAGAGTCAGCAGGGCCGATTGCACTTGCTGATGAATATTATCCAGGGATTCACCTTCATAACCGGAGACCTCAGGATTAAGATAGAAGGTTAAGAGGTTCTCAGAATTAAAGCTAATGGGAATATTATTAAGATTGGCCAAGGTTCGCATAAGCAGGCCAGCGCCGGTTAACAGAACCAGGGACAGAGCCACCTGCACGACCACGAGTGAACGCCCAAGGCGCATGCGCGAACCGCCTGCGGAACTGCGATCCTTGAGCAGACCGTTGAATTTCGAGTGGGTGGTGTAAAAGGCGGGCAGCAGTCCGAATAGCAACAGGGTCACCACGGCCAAAACCAAGGTGAAACCGAAGACCATCCAATTGTTGCTGAGGTTCATGGTGGTCTGTGACGACCACAACAGACGTGACAGACCGACTTTCACGTTTGTGGCCAGTAAGAGTCCGACAACCGCGCCGAGCAGGGCCAATAGCATGGTTTCGGTCAGCAATTGTCGCATCAGTCGCCAGCGTCCGGCTCCCAGGGCCTGGCAAATAGAGAGGTCACGCTGGCGCGCGGTCCCGCGGGCCAAGAGCAACCCGGCCAGATTCACGCAGGTCAACAGGAGCACGATCCCGACCATGCCCATCAAGATCGGTAGAGGCCGGGCCAAGGAGCGTCTGTAACGAATGCGGCCGTGACTGGCATCCTCCATTTCCAAACGCAGCATGCCTTGCTTCTCGGCCGGAACCCCGGCATATACGGCCCGGTAGTACAGGACGTCCAGTTCACTTAGGGCCTGTTCTTGAGATATCTCGGGCTTGAGCCGGACCATCACCTCATAGCCCTTGGTGTGGTGCGGGGCCACCAGTGGCTGGGTAGCGATAGTCATATAAAATCCGATGTCCGTGCCCATATAAGGACCGTGAAAGTCCTGGGGTAACACTCCGATCACAGTGAAGCTTGCCCCATTCAAGACCACGATTTGTCCCACGATGTCGCGGGCCTGATTAAAGTGGTTCTTCCAGCAGTCGTAGGAGATGACCGTGACCGCTTCGGTGTCTTGATGGTCGTGAACCGGCTCGATGAGTCTGCCCCGCTGCGGTTTTAATCCCCAGCCCTGGAAACAATTGCCCGAGACCAACATGCCTTCAGCCTTGACCATGCGTTGCTCAGTTCGGACCACCATGCCCCAGACGCGTCCCATAGCCATGACGTCGGACACATGTTTGACATGGTCACGCATGTTGCAGTAATTTTCATAAGAAAAGGCGTCCGAGCCCCATTGGTCGTTGGGTAGTCGCTTGATATAGCTGTTGCGGACCCAGCCCCGGGTGCTGTCACCCACCCATTTCAGGTTGTGCAATTGCTCGGGGTGACTGACCGGTAGCGAACGAAACTTCACTGCGTTCATCAGACTAAAGATAGCGGTATTTGCACCGATACCCAGGGCCAGAGTCAACACCGCCACCGCAGTAAAACCGGGACTCTTCCAGAGTTGTCTAACGCCGTATTTAATATCGTTGATTAAAGTACCCATTTATAATCCCTTCTATATACTGTCTCCTGTATTCTGTTTTCTATCTCATTCATATCTCAGCGCCTCCATCGGATCAATCTTGACAGCTCTGCGGGCGGGGATGCCAGCGGCCAAGACCGCCACCACACACAGTAGTACCACAGCCAAGGCAGTGATACTCAGATCATAGGGAGCAACACCATAAAGCTGGCTGGATATAAACCGCCCCAATCCGTATGCGACCGGTATTGCTATAGCCGTGCCGATGGCCCACAAGAACAAGACCTCCTTAAGCACAATCCAGAGAATATTGCGATTCTTAGCACCTAAAGCTATGCGTAAGCCAAATTCATGGGTGCGGCGAATAACACTGAAGTTCAATACTCCGTACAGGCCGATAGCCGTTAATAGGACGGCAAAGGAAGCAAAGGTTGTGGCAAGTAGTGCAATCAGACGTTCCATACCCAAAGAACGATAGCGTTGTTCCTCCAGGGTGCGCATAGCGTAGATTGGCAGGCTGGGATCGATATCATGGAGTACGTGTTGGATGTTTTGGTATACTGCTGCCGGTGCCAGACTGCTACGTACGTAGCCGGTCATGCCAAGGGCCACGAAGCTTTGTCCATAGGGTGTATAGATCTGGGGCTGCATATCTTCACGCAAGTTTTCGTTCTTTGTGTCACCGACGATTCCAACAATTTTCATATTTATAGGCTGACCAGGCACGGCCCAACCCAGATGGGCTCCCAAGGAGCTGTGCTGATCAGGGAATTGTTTTAAGAAGTGTTTGTTAAAGGTTTCATTAACAATTACCGCCCGAGGACCTTGTGGCGTGTCAAGAGGTCCGAAGTCACGGCCCTGCCGGAAGGGAATCCCCAGGGTTGTGAAGTAATCTTCTGATATGTCATTGGCGAAAACACGGACGTTTTGTGCGGGTTGGCCTGGATGACCCTCCACTGCCACGGTGCAGGTCCAGGAGCTGTCCTCGAGTACGCGCACCATACCCAGGGCTGAGGATTCAACATGACCGAGTCCGTCTAGTTTTTCCTTGAGCCGGGCATAAATCTGCTTGGTCTTATCGGTATCATAGCCGTTTAGAGTGGGATCCACTGAAAAAGTCATAATATGCTCGGTTTGAAAGCCGGCGTCCTGAGCAGACAGATTCCTCAGAGAACGGACAAATAAGCTGCCGGCTA
>JASFMF010000211.1:0-4586 GCA_050117705.1 Phycisphaerales bacterium | reverse complement strand
GCCAGAATCGACCACGCTCGTACCGGCGGCACACTTTTAAACATGAAGTTCAGTCCACACTTGCTCGAAGGTGAGGGTATTGATAAACTCGTACATCTCATCAGGGCATATTTTAAGCTTGACGGTCATCACATTCAGTTTAATGTAATAGATGCCAAAATATTACGGAAAGCCCAGAAAAATCCTGAACGGCATCGTGACCTGATTGTAAGAGTGGCCGGTTACAGCGACTATTTTGTTGATGTTGGCCACGACCTGCAGAACGAAATTATAGCCCGAACTGAACAGAAGGCTTTATAGAAGCAAGATAACTTCGTAGTTTATCAAATGGAGATTTGCTATGAAAAAAAGTTTGCTCATAATGATATTGTTTACGTTATCCCTTTTTCTACTTGGCTGTGGATATGCGACAAGTGAAGAACAACTAAGGCAGTTTATTGAAACTCATGTCGCACAAGTCGAGCCTTTATCAAATCAGGCAAATCTTGCTTACTGGGACGCTTCTACAACAGGCAAATCGGAATATTATGATAAGGTTAAGCAGTTACAGCTTAAAATTCGACAAATCTACAGCGACCCTCAGGATTATGCCATACTCAAAAATATGAAGGAGTTGGGACAAATCAGGGATGCAAGACTCTCGCGGCAGTTGGATAAATTATACTATGCTTATCTGAGTAACCAGATTGAGCCGGAGCTATTGGAAAAGCTTGTGGGTTTGGATAGTAAAGTTCAGGAAAAATACAATACATTTCGCGGCACCATCGATGGTAAAGAGGTCACCATGAGTGACATTTATACAATCTTGACAACAGAGAAAGACGTCCGCAAAAGGGAGCTGGCCTGGAGGGCAAGCAAGCAGGTAGGAAATGCGATTGTTGATGACCTTATCGAATTGGTAAAGCTGCGCAACAAGATAGCACAAAAAGTTGGCTTCGAAAATTATCATACTCTTTCGATTGTCGCAAGCGAGCAGAATGTGGAAGAGCTCGACCGTATCTTCGATGAGCTTCATGTCTTGACCAGTGAATCTTTTGCAATGTTGAAGAAAGAGCTGGATCAGATATTAGCGGAAAGTTACGGTATTGCTCCCGGTGACTTAATGCCCTGGCACTATCATGACCCCTTCTTTCAAAGAACACCTCTGGTTTACGACCTGGATTTGGACATCTACTATAAAGACCGGGACGTCAAAGAGTTGGCGGAAAAATATTATGCCGGTATCGGTCTGCCAGTGGATGATATTCTCGCCAGGAGTGATTTGTACGACCGTGAAGGAAAATATCCGCATGCTTTCAGCTTTGAAGCAGACAGAGATGGAGATGTTCGTATTTTATGCAATCTTCAAAATACTGAGCGATGGATGGAGACAATATTACACGAACTGGGCCATGCGGTTTACAGCAAATACCATAACAGGAATGAGCCCTGGCTGCTAAGGGAGCCTGCCCACAGTTTTACCACCGAAGCCGTAGCAATGTTTTTCGGGCGACTGAGTCGAAATGCCGCCTGGATGCAGCAAATGTTGGATTTGTCGGATGAAGAACGGATGAATATTGAGAAAGTAAGCAAAAAGTATCTAAAGTTTCAGCAGGTGCTCGTTGCTCGCTGGATTATGGTTATGTATAACTTTGAAAAGCAGCTTTATGCTAATCCCGACCAGGATCTGAATGCACTATGGTGGGAACTGGTTGAGAGGTATCAGTATGTTAAAAGGCCGCCCGGGCCTGTTGATGCCGGCTGGGCGTCCAAACTTCATTTTACCATTGCACCCTGTTATTATCATAACTATATGTTGGGTGAATTATTGGCATCTCAACTGCATAACCATATTATTCATGAAGTTCTGTCCCTCGAATCGGACGAAGGTATTAGCTATGTTGGCTGGAAAGAGGTGGGAAGTTTCATACGTTTAAAAGTTTTAGCCCCCGGAGCTGTTTATCATTGGAACGAAATGATTACGCGGGCAACAGGAGAGCCATTGACACCGAAATACTTTGTCGAGCAGTTTGTCAAATAACATGTGGAATTCTACTATGATGTTCGGCAGTTTTAAGGTTTATCCTCTTGCTTTCATCCCTATTCTTCGTGTATTATCAAGATACTGATGACTTATTTAATTGCTATTTTTATCTATTTGTTTTTCCTGACCGGAATCGGAATTTATAAATCCCGGCAAATTAAAACCCAGGCCGATTTTTCCGTGGCGGGCAGGACTCTGTCACCGTGGATTCTGGTCTGTACTATGCTGGCCTGCTGGATTGGCACCGGCTCGATTGTAGGCAATGCCGGAAAGGCCTATGAGACAGGATTAGCCGCTCTAATCCTTCCTGTTGGCAGTGTCATAGGAATGATTCTTCTAACCCAGATAGCTGGCAAAGCTCGCAGCTACGAAGTATATTCGGTCCCGGAAATCATCGGGGCACGTTATGGCCAGGCGGCTCGGATGTTGGCTGTGATTGCTCTTGTGATAGCATATATGGTGATTGTGAGCTATCAGTTCAATGCCGGCGGGATGGTACTGGAAGTTATTTTAAGTGACCCAAGTGGAAAGCCGCTTATATCCGCCCAGCATGCGACTATTATCGCAGCTGTATTTATAATTACCTACACTATCCTTGCCGGGCTTATGAGTCTCGCTTATACGGATATTGTCACCGGCACTGTTGTAACCATAACCCTGATTATCGCCTTTCCTGTTTTATGGTTAAGGGCCGGTGGCTGGAGCGGCATGGAAACTGCTTTTGCAGCTATGGGCGACAGACCTCATCACATGCAATTCTGGGGAGTTTACAGCAAGACAGAGGTAATCAATTATTGTCTGCCCGTATTCCTTCTTATTATGGGTGACGCTAATCAATATCAAAGGTTCTTTGCGAGCAAAGATGCCAAAAGTGCAAAAACCGCAGTTAGATTTATGATTTTAGCAGTATTAGTTATTGAGAGTTTAATCATTTTGGAAGCCTGGATATGTTCCAGCATGATACCAAATGCCGAATATGGAAAGTACGTGCTCATTTACGCGGCCAAACAATTCATGCATCCGATACTGGGTATCTTATTTATGATAACTGTTGTAGGAATTATTATCTCCACCGCTAATTCCTTTCTCTTGGTTCCTGCCACCTCTGCCATCCGTGACATCTACTCGAACTATATCAATCCAAAAGCAAGTGAAAAGAAGGTTATCTTTCTCAGCAGATTGATGGTATTAGCGTTTGGCATAATCGCATATCTGGTTTCATTGGCGTTCGCTGAATCTACAACTGTTTTTGAAAAAGCGCTCTATGCCTTTACAATTTATGGCTCTTCAATTACTCCCTGTCTGGTTGCCGCGCTATTCTGGAAGGGCGCTACTAAACAGGGGGCCATCGCCTCAATAATTTCAGGAACGGTAATGGCTTTGGCCTGGGAAGAAATGAGCTTCATCAAAAACTCTCTGCCGGCGTACCTTTCAGACCTGGATGCGGTATTGCCGGCCATCACTCTGTCGATGCTGGCGTTGATTGTTGTAAGTTTGCTGACTAAGAAAAACCAAATCCTCGACGAAAGCTAATAAATGTTTCCAGCAGATATATACATTGAAAGAAGACGTCTTTTAAAAGAACAGGTTAAATCGGGATTAATTCTCTTCTTAGGAAATGAAGAAGGCCCAATTAACTTTAGAGACAATCAATATCCTTTTAGACAAGATAGTTCATTTCTTTATTTTTTCGGGCTTAGCTATCCGTCGCTTGCAGCAATTATCGACATTGACCGGGATAGAGAAATAGTATTCGGCAATGACTTAACGGTTGATGATATTATCTGGACGGGCCCTCAACCAGCTTTGAGCGAACGATGCAGGAAAGTTGGAATCAACGAAACCACCGGCCTTGATAAACTGCAGAGCGCATTAGAAAAAGCTGTCCAACAGGGCAAAAAAATTCATTTTCTACCCCAGTACAGAGCAGATAATATTCTGAAAATCGAAAGATTATTGCAGATACATCCAACCGCAGTACATGACAATGCTTCTGAAACTTTAATAAGAGCCGTAGTGGCACAAAGGTCCTCTAAAAGTAAAGAAGAAATCGAGGAAATTGAAGCCGCTCTTGATGTTTCACACCAAATGCAGACGACGGCGATGAAAATGGCAAAGCCCGGCGTGCTTGAAATGGAGGTTGTCGGCGCAATGGAGGGAATTGCCATATCGAAAGGATGCCGCCTGGCTTTTCCCACTATTTTTTCTATCCATGGTGAAACGCTTCATAACCACTACTATGTAAACATAATGAAGCAGGGCGATATTGCAATCAATGATTCAGGAGCGGAATCCCCACTTGGTTATGCAAGTGATATTACCAGAACAATTCCTATAGGTGGGAAATTTTCACAAAAACAAAAGGAAATCTATAATATTGTCCTGAACGCTCAGGAAAAAGCTATTGAAGCTATAAAGCCGGGCGTTGAATTCAGACATGTACATCTTCTCGCCTGCCAAAACCTTGCGACCGGCCTAAAGGAACTCGGGTTAATGAAAGGCGATGTTGAAGAAGCCGTTAATGCGAACACACATACTTTGTTCTTTCAATGCGGAGTTGGAC
>JASFMF010000210.1:0-4587 GCA_050117705.1 Phycisphaerales bacterium | reverse complement strand
GTATAGGCACACAAATCGGTTCTGTTAACGCAAGTAAAATGAGCGCCAGCGTTCCATATTTTGTGTCGGCCCAGTGAACAACCCAGTTGTATAATCGCCTATGCCAGTGCCACCAGGCGACAATTTCGTCGCTGGTCGCTTGGTGCTCGTTATTCGTTTTATTATTTGTCATTTGATTATCAGGCATTCCTTATTTATTATTACTGAGCAAGCTAAAGTCAGGTCTATAAAGATGATAGATTCCACAACAAGTGCGGACTGGCAAACATTGATGTTGACCTGATTTATGTGTAAAAATAAGGTCGAGTAGTTATAATGTCAACGAGCAAATATTATTTGCCTTTATAATGATGAGTTATGTTGATCTATAAGGAACAATTCGAAGATATTGGAGAGGGATTATTAGTCAGGGCTCCGGCCAAGATTAATCTTAGTTTGCTTGTGGCGGGCAAGCGCCCGGATGGCTTTCACGAGCTGGAAACCATAATGGCGAAAATCAACTGGTACGATGAAGTCCTCATTGAGGCCGGTCACAAGAAGGGCATCGAATTAGTCTGTAGCGGGCCGGAGTGGTCGCCGGAGGGTGAAGAGAATCTCGTCTATAAGGCGGCTGAAATGCTCCTCAAAAGTCAGGGCAAGTTTGCTAATGTTAGAATTACGTTAGCTAAGAATATTCCGGCCGGTACAGGGCTTGGCTCGGCGAGCAGCGATGCGGCGGCGACTCTTCTTGGCCTTGACAAGTATCTCGGCTTGAAAATACCCAGTGAAAGGCTTGCCGAGATGGCGGCCGCGTTAGGCAGTGATGTTGCTTTCTTTTTAGATGGACCGCTGGCGTTTTGTACGGGAAAAGGGGAAAAAATAAAAAAATTTTCAAAATTTTTTAACTTTCTTGCTATTTTGGTGCTGCCTGACTTAAATGTTTCTACCAAAAAGGTTTACGCCAATTATGAGCATAATCAAGCCCTTTATGAGCAGCTTAGTGCCCAAATAAACAGCCATATAAGAAAAAACGATATTGATTTAGTGGCGAGGATGTGCGCAAATATGCTGGATGTAAGCAGCTATGGTGTAGTAGGGGGGCTTACTGAGTTGAAAAATAAGATAGAGTCTTTAGGTTTTGGACCCTGCTGCTTGAGCGGTAGTGGTCCCGTGTTCTTTTTTCTTATCGAGAGCGGAGATGAAAAGATAGCCGAGAAATACAAACACAAACTTGAAAAGTTAATTGGCTGCAAAAGTGTAATCGCCAGTAACAACAGATGGTGAATTTTTAAAGCGAGGCAGAGAAAAATGAAAATCAGTGAGGTTAGAGTCAAGTTGGTGAACAACAAAGACGACAGGTTAAAGGCTTTTTGTTCGATCACGATGGACAATGAGTTTGTAGTTCGCGACATTAAGGTTATCGAAGGTGTTAATGGATATTTTGTTGCTATGCCTTCAAGGAAGATGAGCGACCATTGCGAAAAGTGCGGAGGCAAGAACCATCTCAGAGCCAAATTCTGTAACAATTGCGGAGCAAGCCTGCAGGACAACAGGGCAAAAAAGGATTTCAAAGGCAGAATGAAGCTGCATGCCGATATTGCCCATCCGATAAATGCCGAATGTAGGAAAAGAATTCAGGAAAAAGTAATCGCTGCTTTCAAAGAAGAATTAGAGAGATCGAAACAGCCGGGTTACAAACCAGTCGATATGGATGAACCCGACGATTATGTTCCTGATATAGTTTCGTAGTATGAGGAAGTCTCTTTTACGTTATATCGTATAAGGGTAAATCCAAAACGCATAGTTTGGTACAAATATACCGCCGGTTTGACACACCTTAAGATTCAGGAAACCTTGATTGTCTGCCAGGAATGGAGTAAACGCCCCTTTCCTATTCCTTTAGTTCTCCAAGAACTTTCTCCAGAGCAATATCTAGGTGCTCATTGAGTTCATAATTGCCTTCTGTTATCTGCTGGCGAACGTTGAGAACTTTCTCTTTGCGATTCTCCGGTAGTGAGGCAATTCTTTTTAAGACCTGGCCAATAGGTGTAGTATTAAGATTTTCAAGTATCTGCTCCATAATTAAATCCTTATCCGGAGCAAGGCTATCGTCAATATGATCCAAATGGCGATTTTCACCATTAAAACGGCGACTGATATCGAAATTGGGCATTCAGACTACCTTGCATTATAAACTTCGGGGTGAAAAATCCTTTTTCTCCTCAAAGTCAATAACCACTATATCTTGTGTGTCCCCTTAATCCCTTAGGAGGCTTCAAGTAACCTACTAATACTGGTATCGACAACACGAGTCTGAAAACTTTAATAAAGTTTAGCGACAGGCTAACTTTTGCGAAGGTAAAAAGTTACCTAAATACAGGAGAAAATTAGGCATATTGGTATTAATAATGAGGCTTTTCGGAAAACCCATTTTAACGGCTGAATTGGGCATATCGGACTGTTCGGAGAAATTAGGCAATATACCATATATAGTGATGTCTAAAACATCCGAGCGCAATAAAATGAAGTATTTCAGTAGGATTTATTGGATATGGGAAGATTAATATGATTTTTTGAATTTAATACTAAGATTTTAACGTTTTTAGGTGTATTTTTTGTGATTTTTGGTTCCTCTCGATCTTAGAATGACAAGTAAGAGTGAATCAAAAATTCTATTCTACAATAGACACTATTTGTCCAATGAGACCGTCTCTGTGATTGCGAGTCAACCTCGCAGTAACAAGGTCGTTCTTTTTTAATCGTTGTTCTGGTTTTGGCAGATATACTTTAAAATATCTTTCGCATCGGCCGTAAAGCAAGCCGTTATCATTTTCCAACAGGATTTCAGCGGTTTCGCCAATAAACTGTTGGCGATAATTACGGGCCAATTTTGTATTCAGGTTGTGTAGTAGTATCGAACGTTCTTTTATGACTCTGTTATCTATAGAATCCTGCATCCTGGCGGCGGCTGTGCCTTTGCGAGGTGAAAAACTGAAAACGTGAATCTTTGCGAAGCCGACGTCTTTGGCTAAATTTAAGGTTTGTTTAAAGTCGGAGTCGGTTTCACCCGGGAAACCGACGATTATATCGGTCGTTATGGCTGGCCTGTCGAGCCTGTCTTTAATTAACTCAATCTTTCCTCTATATTCGTCGGCGTTGTACTGTCTGCGCATTCTTTTAAGAATAGCATCAGAGCCGGATTGAAGTGACAAGTGAAGATGTGGCATAATGTTACGGTGTTTGGAGAATGTATCGAGCAGTCGTGGTGTTACGTCGGCAGGTTCAAGCGAGCTTAATCTTATTCTTGTCAGATTAGGTATTTCCGCCATTTTATCGAGTATATCAGCCAAATTATTGTTTTGCTGATTGGGCCAGTTTTTTCGTATGACACTATCCTGTCCATAGGCTCCGAGGAAAACTCCTGTTACAACAATTTCCTTATGCCCGGCTCCTACAAGGGCTTTTGCCTCTTTAAGAACGATATCGGCAGATTTACTGTGAACACAGGGGCGGGTTTTGGGTACAATACAATAGGTACAATGTCCATCGCAGCCATCCTGGATTTTTAAAAAAGCTCTGGTGTGGCCCTTAAAGGAGTTTAATGGTGGCAGGTCAAGATATTTGCTCAATTCGTTTTTATCCTTGATTTTAGGGCAGTTTTTTGTTTTAATTATGTTGTTGGAGTCCAGACAAAATTGGTGGTTTTTGGGATTTGGGGTGATAACTTTGTTGTTGGTTAATCGGCTTAGCTCAGCAGCAAGACACCCTCGATCTCTGATTAAATGAACATTTTTGTCGATATTATTGAGTTCGCCAATATTTACGGTAGGTAAGCAGCCGCAGACTACTATATGAGATTCTGGACTAATATTATGGATTTTTCGGATATATTGTCGGCTTTTAGCAGAGGCAGTGTGAGTTACGCAACAGGTATTGACAACAACGAGCTCTGGTTTCTGTGATAGTCCGATATTAACGAGGCCGAGGTGTTCAAGTAGCTCTTGAATTTGGCGGCCTTCATATTGATTGACTTTGCAACCAAGTGTGTTGATAGAAAAAGTCTTCATAATATGGTATAATTTATATTTGTTGGAATGGTTTTACAAGGTTAATTGAAAGCTTATGGGAGGTTCGTTATGGCTGTATCGGAGGCCGGTACTGTTTGGGCAATAGATATTGGTAACAATTCTCTAAAAGCGTTATACATGAGCACTGAGCGTGGTGTTGTCGAAGTAATCGGCTTCGACAATATCCGGCACGGTAAGATTCTCAGCGGAGATAATGTTACAGATGCCGAGAGAGATGAGCTTGTGGCGTTGAGTTTACGCAAGTTTGTGAATAAATACGACCTTAGCATGGATGAGATAATAATTTCTGTGCCGAGTCAAAACAGCTTTGCGCGATTCGTGAAGTTGCCGCCGGTTGAAGCGAAACGGATTCCTGAAATGGTTAAGTTCGAAGCGGTGCAACAGATCCCTTTCGGAGTTGACGATGTGCAATGGGATTGGCAGATGATGAGCGAGGCTGACAGTCCTGAAATTAAGATCGGTATTTTTGCGATTAAAAACGAAGTGGTTAATGCGGCATTAGAGCATTTCAACAGGGAGG
>JASFMF010000209.1:0-4614 GCA_050117705.1 Phycisphaerales bacterium | reverse complement strand
GGCTGATATGCACGAGTGCTCTGTGCTATACCTAAATCGGCCACTTCAGGAATAGGCTCATTGCCCCAGCTCATACCATCGGCTACGATAATACGGTCCGGACTTACTTCACGGATAGCCGCAACGGTAGCTCGGACCACTCGCTCATGGTCGGTCCGGCTCATACGCTGCCCAACGGAAGGCGGCTCATTGATTAAATCGAAACTTAGCTTATCCCTCGAAATGCCGCGATAGCGTTTGGCAAGCATTTGCCAGTGAAAACAAAATGCATCGAGCGGCTCTTTATCCTTCCAGAGATTGAACGGCTCGGTGAATTCTCTGTTTACCGAATAGCCCGGGCCGCGATGAAAATTCAGACTTATATGGAGACCGTATTTGTCGGCAAGCTGTACAGCACGGTCGATTTTTTCCAGCATCGGCTCATGGACCTTGTAGTCGTTCCCATCTTCTATCCACAACCGATAGCACATCGGCAAACGAACAAAGTCAAAGCCCCAGTCGCGCATCCACCGAAAATCATCTTCCCGAAAGTCGCCCCTGCTCCGCATCGTAAACATTTCCAGCAGATTAAAACCCCGCCAGCGCGGCAGGGCCGTTTGTGCCACAGTTCTACTTTTTTCTTCTCTTTCCTGTCCTTTTGTATATTTTGACAGAGCCGCCGAAACAGCCCCAGCCGCCACTATTTTCAGAAATTCCCGTCGATTTTTACTCATCTGACATGCCTCCTGCGTGAAAAACGCTTCGCCACCTTTTAATTTGAACATTGACTACTGTGTAAAAATAGTAAATATTAAATATAAAATAGTCAATAGAGAATAATAAACCATGGCACTACCCACAGTAGCAATAATAGGCCGGCCTAATGTCGGCAAGAGCAGTCTGCTAAACGCCCTGGCAGGTTCGATGATAAGCATCGTCGAGCCGACAGCGGGCGTTACGAGAGACCGCGTCAGTACCTTCATCGGAAGGAACGAGCATTACTTCGAGCTTATCGATACCGGCGGATACGGGATAGTCGACTCCGACCAGCTTAGCGAGCATATAGAACAGCAAATCCTCCAGGCAATCGAATCGGCGCAGCTTATCCTTTTTATGGTTGACATTCGTGACGGCCTTGTGCCTTTGGATGTAACGATAGCTCAGCTTCTGCGTAAAAATAACCTTAATGTCATCGGCGTTGCGAACAAGGCCGACACAGCCAAAATGTTCCCGGCCGCCGCTGAATTTACAAAGTTAGGTTTCGGCGAGTTCCAGTGCATCTCAGCGGCGAATAATCTCAATAAACAGGTCCTGCTCGACAAAATTTTTGACAGAATCGAGCATCTGGAGCCGGGCAAGCCAACAGAGCCAGCTATGAAAATAGCCATAATCGGCAAGCGAAACGCCGGCAAAAGCACTCTTGTAAATGCAATGGTCGGCTTTGAGCGGGTAATTGTCAGCGAAATACCCGGTACCACAAGGGATGCTGTGGACGTTCGAATTGAAAAAGACGGCAAGACCATTATCGTTATCGACACCGCAGGAATAAGAAAGAAAAATAAAATGGCCGATGACATCGAGTTTTACAGCTCCGTTCGTGCAACAAGGTCGATTCGCCGCGCCGATGTTGTGCTGTTTATCATCGATGCTACTGAGCCATTGTCACAGGTCGATAAGAAATTAGCCAGGTTCATCGCAGAAGAGCACAAAAGCTGCGTATTAATAATAAATAAATGGGACCTCGCCAAAGAATCAGCTTTTACCGACGACTATCAGGAATATCTAACGAAGCTGCTGCCGGGATTAAAATATGCCCCTATAGCCTTTACCACAGCGACCGAAGCAAAGAATATACAGAGTGTCCTGGACTTGGCGGCGGAAATCTATAAACAGACAACAACATGGATACCCACCCCAAAACTGAATAAGGCATTCGAAGTTATCAAAGAAGAAAGAATCGGAACCGCCAGAGGCAAAAAGAAAGGCTGGCCCAGGATATATTATGCCACACAGGTCGCCGTCAATCCAATAACACTGCTTATGTTCGTAAATAATCCTGAACTATTTGAAGAAAACTATCGTAGATTTTTAATCAACCGGTTGCGAACTATGCTCCCGATAGAAGAAGTGCCGATAAGACTATTAGCTCGACCACATAGAAAATAGCAAACAGAGTTTAGCGGCTAAATATTCGTTCAAAACAAGAGGTACAATAAATGGACACGCTTTTGCTTATGCTGGTTTGCGGAGCGGGGTATCTGGTCGCTTATCATACTTACGGTCGCTTTCTGGCCAAAAAAATATTCAAACTCGACAAAGATGTCCCTGTGCCGTCAAAGGAGCTTGAAGATGGTATTGATTATGTCCCCGCACGTAAAGGAATAATCTTCGGGCATCACTACACCTCGATTGCAGGCACCGGGCCGATTGTAGGCCCGGCGATAGGAATTATCTGGGGCTGGCTGCCGGCCATTATCTGGGTGTTCTTCGGTGCTATATTTATGGGCGCGGTGCACGATTTCGGGGCCTTGGTCGTATCAATGCGAAACGAAGGTAAAAGCTTATCAGAAATCGCCGCCAAATATATCAATATGCGCGTGCGATTCATATTTTTCGCCGTTGTGTTTTTGAGTCTGCTGATTGTCATCGCGATATTCGGCGTAGTGATTGCGACGGTATTTACAAGATTTCCCAGCGCGGTCGTCCCGGTCTGGCTTCAGATACCAATAGCCGTGGCGCTTGGCTTTGCCGTCTACAAAAAAACCGCCAATGTCGCTATCGCGACAACAATAGCGGTAATTGGAATGTACCTGTGCATTGCTCTCGGAAGTAAAGTTCCAATCGAACTCGGAACAGCCCTTGGATTACCTTCGACAGGATTATGGGTAATAATCCTGCTGGTTTATGCCTGGGTGGCATCGACATTGCCGGTAACGACACTTCTTCAACCACGGGACTATATAAATGCCTGGCAACTTTTTATTGCTATGGGGCTTTTAGTCGGCGGGGCGGTGGTTGCTTCTTTATCGGGCAATCTGCCTTTAGTAGCTCCAAGGGTAAACAGCATGCTGCCGGAGGGTACTCCACCAATTTGGCCTTTTATGTTCGTGATAATTGCTTGCGGTGCCATAAGCGGCTTTCATTCATTAGTCGCTTCCGGAACAAGTTCAAAACAGATATCGAAAGAACCTGACTGCCAGTTCGTAGGTTACGGCTCGATGCTGCTTGAAGGTTTCCTTGCAACACTGGTTCTGATTTGTGTGGCGGCCGGTATTGGAATGGCTTTAAAGCTTGATAATGGAACAATCCTGACTGGCCAGGCCGCATGGCAGCACCAATACAGCACCTGGATAGGAGCAAAGGGATTATCCGACAAAATAGCGCCTGTAGTAATCGGCGCAGCTAACATGATGGGCAAACTCGGACTGCCCGAAGCGGTCGGAATAACACTTATGGGCGTATTCATTGCATCTTTCGCCGGCACAACCCTTGACACCTCCACGCGAATCCAGCGTTATGTAATAAGCGAGTTGGCAACCGACCTGAGAATTCCACTTATGGCCAACAGATGGGTGGCAACAAGCTTTGCTGTACTTACCGCCGCCGGACTGGCATTCGCTACGGGCGCAGACGGCACGGGAGCAATGAAGCTTTGGCCATTGTTCGGAAGTGCAAACCAACTGTTGGCCGCCCTTGCGTTGCTGTTAGTTACGATTTATTTAAAACGCAAAGGTGGACTGAAGTTTATTGTAACCGTTATACCATGCATCATTATGCTGGTGATTACAAGCTGGGCTATGGTAAAAAATGAAATAAGGTTCTACGAGCAGGGCAACTGGCTGCTGGTAGTAATAGGCGGCGGAATTTTCGCACTGGCAATATGGATGACATTCGAAGCCTTGATAACTTTTTTCAAACCATCGAAGCCTACGGTGTATCTGTAGAAGGGAGTTTTATCAGCCTGAATCTCGCTTCTGCCGGCTGATCTTTCAATCTGATTTCATCTTTGCGAAGATATTTTTTAGGAAAAATGTAATCCACCCTTCTCCGCTGTTCCACCGGTCCCCTTTTCGCATCATCATCGAGAATATACAGGCTCATCTGGTATGGTTCATTCTCATAAGCCAGCTTTGCTTCCGCAGTAGCCAGTATAGTAAAGGGATGCACTACATCTGGAATATTGGTTACATCCACGCTGTATCTGCCCTCGAGGTTGGCGCTTTTTGTTATTCCAAGTTTGGCTCCTTGTATAAGATGCTCGGTTAGTGAGTCTGCCTCGGCGGGCATTTTAATTTTCACGTCCGTGGGGACCTGTCTTATCTGGTCCGTTGCAAATGTAACGAATGGTCTTTTTACAATCGGCGTCTCTCTTGCATTCTCGATTTCCCTTCGTGTCAGCCGAATCCTCGCTTTAAGCCGGCTGTCGGTGGGCACAAACATAGCAACTTTCGCCGGCTCAATACTTTCCTCCCCTACAAGGGCTCCATCCTCATTAACACATTCGACATCCAACTGTCTCTCGACAAGCTCGACAACGTTGACATCGATAATCTCCGGCTCACAGGACTGAATTGTCAGGCCGGGAAGCTCTTTCATCTTGTCGCTCTTTTTGACAAAATCCAGAACATTAAGAGT
>JASFMF010000208.1:0-4618 GCA_050117705.1 Phycisphaerales bacterium | reverse complement strand
CCGGGTATACTTACCAAATCAACGCCGGTGTTGGTTATTCCTGTAGTATCAACATATAGAACCTCTCCGGTAACCGAATGTTCTACAGCAAGGTTGGTATCTGAGCCATCGGTAAAAGTAGTACTCAGGCCATCGTCAATGGAGAGAAAATAGTTGCCTGGCGAGCCGGTTACTGTCAGCCATGTATAGCCACGGGCGCTGGATGTTCCCGGACCCGCAGCAGCGCCGGTATTGCCAAGAAAAATCGGGTTGCTGCGTTCATCGGAGCGAAAAATATTGTCACCTATGTAAAATGGCGATGTTTCCACACCTGGGGCTACTTCTATATTTCGATTTTCGAGACTGCCCTGGTAAGTAACACGTGTGATTTCTCCATTAGTGCGTTCGACAAGATATGGTGCAGAGCCCGTATCGCTTCCCCCAAATATGTATTGGTTCATGTGTTTAGTATTAGCCAATGACACTATTTGCTCTAATATATCATTAATTCCTTCAGCAGTTCTTTCTCTTGATTCTTCGTCGTGGACCTCACTGATGATTTGAGTTAAACGTGTTCTCGCTTCTGTGAGAGATGATACAATATTCTCAGTGACGGAGGATGAATGTTCTAAGAGACTGATGACCTCCGAAAGATTGTTTATATAATTCTCCAGCGATTTTTCCTCAGTATCAAGCCCTAAGACCCGGTAAGCGATAGAGGGGTCATCAGAGGCTCGATTGATACGCGAGCCGGTAGATGTTTGCTCCTGCAGGAGGGCTATTGCATTTGTGTGGACGGACAATGCGAAACTGATGTTATTATAAATATTATTTAGTGAGCCGCTCATTTTTTGTATTCCATACTTAGTATTTCATTTGGCACTTCGCAGAATGTACTTTATCGTTTTCATATTATTTCCATCACTGTTGCCAGCGATGATTGGAGTGTACTTAAATATTTTGACATTGCTTTGAACATCTGTTCGAAGAGCAGTATTTGAGTAGCTTCGTCATTTATATCGACGCCGCTTATCTCGCTCTGTTGATTAGTCAGGTTTTGGATCATGGCTTCGAGATTATCTCTGCGTGTTTGTTTAACGAGAAGATCTTGGCCGACCCCTGTAATCATCTGGTGATAAAACTCTACCGGCGTCAGGGAGTTCAAACTGGTTACGGCCTGTTCTTTTAAGCCCGCCATCCGTGATGCGTTGGTGTTGTCGGTCATATCCGCACCAAGAGATGATGCTACACGGCCCGGTGTATCAGTTATATCCGAACAAACTGTCATATCTGATGCGCTGCTACCGGCCAAAAAGGTATTCATTCCAACCGCGGCCAATACGCCTGAAGTATCCGTATCTGCAAAAACATCAATGCTAAAAGAATCACCCGCATTAAGGTCACCAGTACCGAGAGATAATTTAATTCCGGTATTTCCAATATCAATTTTATCACCCACTGCATAGCCGGAACCGATATTGATGATATCAATCGTATTTGCAGCCCCGTCAGTTACTGTAAGTGTGAGGGGGGTGTCGATACCGACATCGCCTGATCCGGAAACCGTGAATGTTAGAGTGTCGTTTGCACTTCCTGTGTAAATGCCTGATAAACTTACGCTTGGATCCGAAGACCCGCTGAAATTAATATCAGTTGGTACAGGCTCAGGTAGGACTGCAGGTAAGAAATCAAATTCGTAATTTGCGTCCGCCTGAATGTGAAGCTTGGAAGAGAGCACCGAACCGTTCAGGCCGGTAATAGATGAAATGGCGGTTGCTATACTGGATAATGAATCGGTGGCTTTCACGATGGGTATTTCGCTACGGGTTATCTCTCCGGTGCTGGTATTTGTAACTCTTATATATATGCTGCCATCAGTTACATTTGCACCAAAATCAACCAGATCTTCGCTTGTTACCGGCCAACCGGTTAGTTCAGTAAATGACCCACTTGAACCAACCCCCTGGACGTGGTATTGATTTATTTGTTGTATTATTGCAGTTGCTAAACTGTCCAGATCATCGTGTATCCCGGAGACTATGTCATTTCTCAATGATAATAATCCACCTAATACCCCGCTCTGTGAGGTTATATTGAAATGATTCATGTCGGCAACTGAAATACCCAATTCGTTATTTTCATTCTTGCCGACTTCCAATTCAGTAACAGTGGCGCCCACTACTACAGGTGTTCCGCCTAAATAGACATCGGTCACGCCATGTCCATGACTTCTGGTTTCTATACCAATTAACTTATGCATTTCTGATATAGTTCGGTCTCTTTGGTCTCTTAGGTTATTAGCTTTGCCACCACCTATTTCCAGTTTTTCTATATTGTCGTTTAGTTCGGCTACTTTATCTGCTAATAAATTGACTTGTGCGATAGTGTTCTGGGCTTCCAATTCAATCTGCTCTTTTAATGTTGTCAGATATTCTCCTAATGTTCTGAATCGGCTGGCCATGGTTTGGGCCGAAGTTACCACCTGATTTTGCCAAACGAGTTCTGTGGGATGAGAGCTAAGGTCTTGCAGCGCATTGAAGAAGTCGTCTATAACCGCGCTTAAGCCGTTACCTTCCGCGAATTCTCCAAAAGCGTTTTCGATTGTCCGCAATGTGCCAACTTCCTGCGAAACATGCTCTAAGATTGATTTCTGTCGGGAAATTTCCATATCCAGAAGACCATCAATAATTCTGGTTACGCCTATGAATTCGACTCCTCCTCCCACAATAGTCGAACCAATTTGTGACGAATACGAAGGAGCTAGGTCTACTCTTTGACGGTGATAGCCTTCGGTGGCTGCGTTGGCAATATTATTGCCGATTATACCAAAAGCCTGTTCGGCGGCGTGAAGGCCGCTGACTCCTATTGCAAAACCATCCATTTTTAAACTCTACTTAAAACAAAATTCTTATGGTTTACGTCCCGCAATTATTGGGTGTCAATTCAAGTTCGGTAGCCTCGAGATGACACTCTAAAGCTGCAGGTTTACAAAAGCCGTATCAGTTTGCCGTTTAGTTGCCCCATTGGAGTTATAGTAGACCATCTCATTTTTACCGAAGTCGAAGATACTTTTTAAAAGCTTATTATTAAATCTGGTACATTCAGACAAAAGCAAAGTAGTGCTTAAATATTCTTTCTTAAGTTCTATAATTAGTGACATTAACTTCTCTTTTATAAATTTTATCTGGTTTTTTTTCTCTTTCGGTAAGTTTGCTTCGAGAGCTGATAACGTTATTTGTTTGGCATTACATCCGAAAGCGTTTGCTAATTTTTCTCGTATCTTATGCCTTTCCGACTCGTGTTTTTGATAATTATTCGACTCAGTTTTTATAATCTCGAGTAATCTTCCTAAACCGGCGTCATCACGTTTGATAACTAAACTGCGCAGTTTGTTCAATTGCGATATATTTTTTTGCATATATTGGCTGTCTTTATCGAGGCAAGCCAGCAATTCATCGATTTTATCTTCTATTTCAGTTGTTACGGTCGATTTCATACCTGTCCATCTAATATTTGGTTAAGCTCTTTGAAATCTGGTTGATTTGTTGTATTTGTTTGCTCGGTTTTGGTTAAAAATTGATATATGTCTTTCCACAATCCAAAACCACCGTTACTGGCAATATCACGGCCGAGATATAACCAGAATATTCCCTGAATTTGTTTGGAGGCTCCATCCTTTTCAAAACCCCAGTCTCCAATACTGTTTTTCATCTGGTCCAGAATTTTGTTTAGCAAAACCGATTCGAAATCTTTAGCTACCTGCTTCTTTTTTTCTTCCGAAATGCTGTTGAGACTCGATTTACTCAGATTCTCCAACAAGGCTGGCGATGAGATTGGTTCGGTTAATACAAGTTTAGCGCTGTCCATTGGATTACTCCTACATTATCACCAGCTTGGCCTGAAGGGCACCGGCCTTTTTCAGGGCATTAAATATTGCTATTAGGTCCGTCGGAGTTGCACCTATACTGTTAAGACTTTTAGCCAACTCTGAAACGGTAACCGATCGAGATACGGGTATCAGGTGTCCCTGTTGTTCTTCAATTCCTATTAGTGTGTCTTCAACAACTGTTGTTTCTCCGGCATCGGAGAAAGGAGCTGTGGGTTGTGAAACTATTGGCATTTCTTTGATTTTAACTACAAGACTGCCTTGTGAAATTGCTACTGCTGATATGCCGACATTTTCGCCGACCACAATAGTGCCGGTGCGCTCGTTTATTACTACTACCGCGGGAACATCAACTTTTACTTCGTGTTTTCTAATATCAACGATAAAGCTGGCTATATCTTTCCGTGCAATTTCGTTTGGAATTTTAACTTTAACTGTGCCAGCATCAACTACTATCGCACTGTCTGGATAATCCTGATTAATGGCTGTACTAATTTTCTCTGCAGTTGAAAAATCACTGTTTCTAAGGTTAAGCCTGATAAATTTATAACCGCCAATGTATTCTACAAACGTGGCTATTTCTTCCTTCTCGACCACGGCGCCATTAGGAACTCGTCCGACTGTCTGGTGGTTTTTTGTAATCGAAGCCTTATCACCTGCTGCCGTCCAGCCACCGATTGAAACTCCTCCGTCGGCTATGGCGTAAACCTGGCCATCAAGACCTTTTAGAGGCGTTGGTAAAAGTTTTCCACC
>JASFMF010000207.1:0-4618 GCA_050117705.1 Phycisphaerales bacterium | reverse complement strand
CTCCGCCATACGATTAAAGGAACCGGATAAAATGCCAATTTCATCTTTCGATGTTACATCAATCCTCTGTGAAAGGTCACCCTTTGCCATCAAATCTGTTTTTTCAACCAACTTTAAAATTGGTCTTGTAATACATTTGTCCAGGTCTAAAAACAAAGCAACACCAACAACAAGAATGGCAAAGCCAACAAACAGCACTGTATTTCTCAATGTATCCAGCCTTGCCATAAACTCTTCATAAGGTAAAAAAGCAACCACCGACCAATTTTGACCCTGGACAGGTGCATAAGCAAGGTAACTATCAATCCCTGAAATTGTCACACGGCCAAAGCCGTATTTCATATCTTTTATTCCACCGATAACCTGCCCTGAATCTTTGCCTTCGATAATAATTTTCTTCAGTATCGTATCTTTATCCCGGCAGGACAAAATAGTCCCCTCGGCATCAAGAAGGTATGCAGAACCTGACTTGCCAAATTTGAATTTCTGAATGCTTTCGGACAAAACAGGAACAGGAACTTTGCCTACAACCAGGCCGGAAAATTCGTCAAAATAGCTTTGATTGCAAAAGCCAAATTCCATATACGGTCCGCCTGGTTCCGGAGAAGAAGTGGAATATAAACTAATGGTTTTATTCGTGTGCCAGGTTGTCTCTTCAAAAATTATTTTTTCGCTGATATCATTAAGTTCCGCAGTTATGTTTCCATTAATCAGCTTCAACTCCTCTAAGCCACTTTCATTTACATAAGCAAGTACAGGAAACTCTGATACAAATTTGTTAAAATATTCGAATAACACACGTTCCTGATGTTTTTTACTGTAACTTGTTACTACCTCAGAGGTTCCTATTTTTTCAAGCAACAATTTCTTATTATCAATCAGCGTATTCAGTTGTTCGCCGACACTCATAGCTATATATTCAAGATTTTGTTGCTGACTGTCCTTGAGAGAGCGAAACATTACTACATATGTACCAACTCCAAGCGCAACAGCCACAGAAAGTAAAAGTTCGAGCTGTAAGACTAATATTTTTGTCTTGATAGATTTAAACATTAAAAATCAATTTATTCTCGGTTCTCTATCTCTCACAGGTACAGCGCCTTCCTTAGAAATGATTTTCCGGCCGTCCTCACTGTAAATAAAATCAACAAATCTTTTCGCAAGTCCCCTGGGCTCACTTTTATAGACAATAGCGTAAGGAACCGTTAACTTGCATTTTTCGTTGAGCACATTTTCAGCCGAAGCTTCAATCCCATCAAACTTTAACACCCTTAATTTTGTACCGGCTATTGCTGTTAAGGTTGTATAACCAATGGTTTTTTTGTGCTCTTCCAAAGTTTGAACGGTCTCCGGCGTGCTGTACACCACCTTTGCGACAACATTAGCAACATCTGCAAATTCAGGAATAAACTTAGTAACGACCCTTAGACATGAATCACCCGCTTCTCTTGTTATTGGATATATCTTACCGGGCTTACCGCCAAGCTGGCTCCAGTTAGTAATTTTTCCGGAATAAATATCAATTATTTGTTTAGTTGTGATATTGTCGATACCTTCCATATCAGGATGGACTACAAAAACTACCGGTGCTTTGGCGAAAAGTTTATATGTAAGACCAAGCTTTTGCTCGCTATCTTTCAAAGGGCGCGCAACTCTGGCCAAATCAGTTTCCTCTTTGGTGAGAGCCTTTATCCCGCCACTGGAACCGACACTTTCAGGAATTTCTATTTTCCCGCCGTCAAGCTCCTTTTCAAGAGCTTTAGCTAACTCGCGAAGGAGCTCCTGGCTATCTCCCGTACCGGCAACAATTACTTTCTTTCCAAAAAATCCTTTTAAAACCCTGTCCGCCTCAACTAAAAATGCCGGAGGTATCTCATAATTAGTATTATGAACTGAATTCAAATTAACAACAGTCAGATGATGCGGCATCGTTTTGATTGGAATATCACCAGGCTTTTTACCTTTGGTTAATATCTCAATAGCCGCCGACACCGAAAGCCTGCCTAATTTTTTATAGTCAACTGTCACTGCAACAATGCCGACTTCATCTTCTACTCTTTTATCATCTACAAGACCTACCCCCTGTAATGTGCTCGAGAGCACCGGCAGCTTCTCAGGAAAGGTGATCCGGCCCACTTTAGACATGTTGTTGTAAACAAGTTTTTCTATAGGTATCCACAAGGCATCTATGTCCTGATTTATTAAATTTCTAATCGCCGTTTCTATATCATCAACATCTCCTATCGTAGCTTCTTTTAATGTGATACCCATCGATTCACATGCTATTTTCGCGCGAGTAACTTCTGCAACCGGCACAGGATTTTCAGGGTTGTAGATAACACCAAGCGTCTTTAAGTACGGCACACACTTTTTAAAAATAGTCATCTTTACTTCAGACTCAATCCAATTGCTGCTGCCTGTAGCATCTCGACCCGGCTTTTCCCAGCTATCGGCGATACCTGATACAACCGGATTGGTAACAGCAGAAAATACGATGGGAATATCCTTCGCCTCTTCCATAGCCCATAATGTGCCTTTGGTGCCTGCTATAAAGATAAGGTCAACTTTTTCCTCTTTCCATTTACGAAGAAACCGCCTGGTCAAAGCTTCATCCTCATAAGACCTTTTAATGTCGAACACACATTTTAAGCCGCTTAATTCAATACCTTCTTTAAAGCCATCGAGCGCATCATTATCATGCTTGGTTTCGTGCCATATCAACGCGCCGATCTTATACGTCCTCGTCTGGGCGTATGTAATAGGGACGAGGATTAAAACCAATATCACTGCTAATAAACTTCGTACGCATCTCATTCTATACCACCCCATTTTTTAGAATCTATGAATATAATTACCAGGTAAATACAATTCCATATCTCGCAAAGACCGCGACATCATTGCGGTCGTCGTTATAAAAATCGCCAGGGAAAAACAGCTCCCCTTCCAGCCTGTGATAAATGTGCTCACTTACTTTATACTTAATTTGAGCTCTTAGAAGCTGACCACGGAAATTGCCACCTTTACTCAAACCGCCGGTACCCCCTGCCGATGTGTTTTCGTCGGCAAAGAGTAAATGATAAGCAGATTTGATTTCCCACTTTTCGGACGGTTCCGTTACCCAGCCGAGATGTATTCGGTGCAGGTTTGAGCTGTCAATTTGCCTGCCGTCTATCGAATCTATCGGCCCCTGATACAGAACACTCCACGTATCTACACGACCCCAGACTTTGTCAAAATTCTTGTCAGGGTCATCGCTGCCGGAAAGGTACTCATAACCAAAATGAATTCTGTTTTTATCTTCATCATTGAAATGGTAGATAACTTCATTGTTTGTAGCGAAACTACTGAGCTCCTTACCATTCTTATGGCCGAACTGCGGGGCAAACTCAAAACAATACTGCCAATGCTCGCCGAGTTTGTCTCCCAACCTCGTCCCAAAGGTATAGGTCTCACCTTTATAACCACTGCTTACGTTACGGTCATAATCGTGTTTATAAATGAAGTAACCATCAATATATGAATTTTCGGTAGGCTTTTTGGACAGGTATAAAATAGCGCCTTGTTCATCCTGTTCGGCAACGTCGATATCCCGGTCATTGAAGGGCTTGAGCCATTTGGCCGTGTCACCATTATTTTGCACCCATATCAAGTCTGCCGTAGTGCCCCAGCCTTCCAGATTGTAAGTAAGACGAACGGCATCGAAGAAATTAGTACGCCCTCCATCCAGTGGAGTACCGTCTATTAGAAGCCATGCGCTGCCAAGCTTTATTTCCTGTCGGCCAACCGTCACAGTCGCCGGCAAATCGAATGCGTTTTGCCAAACGAAGTTAAAGCGGTCAAATATGCCTTCGTGATGAGTAAACTGTTTATTCATAGAAGGCGGGCGATGATAATATCTTGGCTCTGAAACAATCCTAAAGTTATAGGCAAAATCTTCGGATTGCTTTATCTTTGCTTGTACCCGGCCGCGATAACGCGTGTTGAGACGGTCGTGTCCGATGGCCTGGTTGTCCAGATGTCGGTCATTATCGTAAACAACCCGAAAGCGGAAATCCGCACCCATCTCCAACCATGGCGGCAATGTCTTCAACAACATTATCATGCCATTGTAAGGGTCATAATCCCATTTTGTGCCTGCCCCAGCTACTTGAACAAAACATAAACTCAAAATGGCGGTAAAACAGACAAGCTTTATGAAATAAGTTCTTGTCCCCATTTTGTTACGCCCCCATTTAACTACCATGTTCTGCAATGAATTACGATAAAATATAGTCAGAACATCCCCATATTCTTTTAAATTTTTCGGTGATTTTTCTTATTTACATAACATAAGACAATCTACGTTTTTTTCTCTTCAAAAAACCCATATAACACCCTGATAATTCCACACAGACTTCAATATTATAGGCCGATTAAATCACCAAGATTTAAGGGTGTATAAAGGCCCGATATTATTCGGGTGTTTTGAAAAAAGGGGTCGATTTTCTAACCATCCTCCAGCCTGAGTTGTTGGCTGGAAAAAGACAAGATACGTCAATGTCCCGAGTTTTTTAATGTTGTGTATGAAGTGACTTTAAGACGCAGTCTCCGTATGGTTTATAGAGTATCCACTGAAACT
>JASFMF010000206.1:0-4633 GCA_050117705.1 Phycisphaerales bacterium | reverse complement strand
GGGTAACGTTCGATGTGGCTTTTCCGAATAGCTGTTTGTATGTGTATATAACGCCGAGGGACGAAGGCGAGCAGAATATATCCTATGCACCTTACATATCGGATAAGAGCACAACCGGGTTCGATATTAACTGCACGGACACTACGGTGGACGGCCACTTCTGGATGGCGGTTGGGTATTAAAATGAGAATAGAAAGTTGTGAGTTGTGAGTAGAGATTTGAGAGTGTAAATGGTTAGTGATTATCAGTTATTTAAGGCGGCAGAGGCGGCAGAGCAGGGCGACCTGGTAAAGATCGGCATGTTCAGCCCGGATTTCGGGGCCCGCGAGGACATACCGAAACTGATACTGCCGGACCTCCTAACGGCGGAAAACGTCAATATCCGGCATTATAACGGTGAGCTGCACAGGTTCAAGATGAGACTGCCGGAGTGTTTGGAGTCTGAATTCGCGACAGGAACTATAACAGCGACAAACGGGTCGGCAACCATAACGGCATCCGGGGGGGCGGGAACCTTCGGGACCAGTGCAAACCATAAGCCGAACTGGGGATCGGACCAGGTATCGGGGACTGGAAGGAAGATAACTATAACCGATGACGGCGCCGATACGGAATATACTATAAAAGATGTGGCCGATAACGGGGCGACGCTGACGCTGACAACGAACTATACCGGAACAGGAGGGGCCGGCCTTAGTTATTCGATAGGGAAGGTTGG
This sequence comes from Phycisphaerales bacterium, assembly GCA_050117705.1. Taxonomy (GTDB): domain Bacteria; phylum Planctomycetota; class Phycisphaerae; order Sedimentisphaerales; family Anaerobacaceae; genus NIOZ-UU13. The sequence goes on along the minus strand of JASFMF010000206.1, from coordinate 3,915 downwards.
AACGGCCGTGCCCGTCCCGGACGGAAACCCTGTTATCAAATACCACCGGCTTTTGCAAAACGCGGGCGGAACGGAAGTCGAATATCTTTACGCATTTACAAAGGCACACGCATATATCTGGAATACGGTGTGGAGCGCATGGATAACGAAATTCACTTGTTCCGGCGATTGTGACTTCTGGGCCACCGAGACCTACGATGAGCAAGTAGTGGCGACTAACTGGGTGGACAAAGTGCAGGTGCACGGCTCGACAATAGCTAACGCATTCGACAACCTTACGGGCGATGCCGACGGGATAGATATAGGCGGCGGGACCTATATAAAAAAGGCAAAGTACGTTAAGTCTTACGAAAATTACCTGATTTTGGGATTTGTAGATATCGCCGGGACAGTTTATCCCGACGACTTAATCTGGTGCAGCAAGGACGACGAGACGGACTTCGACCAGACCGGGGCCGGCGATGCAGGGCAGTTATCCCTGAAGGGCGGCGGGCCGATTTCCGGCATGGGATATTATGACGGCTACCTGATCGTATTTAAGAAGGGCGGAAATAATTTTACAGGAAAAACTTTTTACGGCTGGCTGACGACCGAATCGGTGGTATTTTATTTCGATACGCTTGTGGAAGATGTCGGCTGCAGGGCCTTCGGCTCTATTATAAACGACAAGAAGGGAAGGCTTTGCTGGCTTGCGGACGATCTGACTATTCGAAGGCTGCCCGGAGCGGAGATTGTATCAAAACCAAAAGACAAGACGTTCAAAAATATACTTACGTCACTGCAGGAGAAAATCTGCTCGACGTACCTTAACGAGTACGGATTGCTGCTGTGGTCCATACCTTACGGCTCGGGCGCCACGGCAAATAATAAAGTTGTCTGGCTGGATCCGGAAAAGCTGATAATGGGCAGTCTTGACATGGCAGTTTATGCCTTCGGCAAATGGACCAGGCAGGATGTTTACGACTGGTCAACTCTACCGTTCGATTCATGGGACGAATGGGGATGGGCGGACTGGGCGGGTCCTGAAAACGATATCGGCTTCGTACTCGATTTGTGCAGCGATGCCGACGGGTATACCTACGATTTGCATGCCGCCGAACTGGATGCGGGCGAAGAATATACGGGATATTTTGTTATCTCGACAGACATGGTCCAGCAACTTGCGCAAAAGAGGCTTGGTATTACATTAAACACATTCAAAAGGCTCGAATACTGCCGGTTGTGGTTCTATAACGAGTCCGATTCAGATGCGGAAGCGATTTTTAAGGTCAAACGCGATACGGAACCGAGCTGGCAGACAGTGAAGGACGATATTTCACTCGACGATTCGGCAGGCCTTAACCGCGAAATATTCCCGACCGAAATCAACCTCGACGAACTGGACCTTCGGGCTCGGCATTTTCTTTTGTATGTCGGCGCCTCGAACGCATTCAGGTTCGTGGGGATGGTGCTCGGATTTATGAACGACGGCGACGAGGAAATGTAAAAGTGGCGATTACACCCAAAAGTTTACAGAAGCTTGAAAAGACGATCGACTCCGCAAAGAGCGTGAACGATATTAAACAAATTCTCCGCATAATAAGAAAAGAGCAGGAAAGCGTGCACCACAAATTGCGCGATGACATTACCAGGCATGATGGCGGTGTTTCGTCCGGACACTTCGATGATGGTGCGAATTTCAGGGTAACGGTGACAAACGGCATTATAACAGAAATAAACGACAGCTCCGGGGCCGGACACAGTTAATGACAGAATAGTTAGAGGTGACTAATAATGGACCTGACGGATACGAAACTAAAGGACCTTACAAAAGGCAAAAGGCAAAGGGCAAGAGAATTCATGTACCAGCTCCTGCCGCAGGAGGCCGAATTTCCGGTAAAGGAAATTGTAGGCCTTTCAGAAGCTGAGCAGACCGGACAGGAGCTTCTTAATAAGTATCTTGCAACGGGAACGCCGGCGGGCACGCAGACGGCCATTAACGAGCTGACAAAAACCGTCGAGGGCGGGTACGACCCGGTCACTTCACTTGCATATAAGGGCTACAGGGACCAGTCGAAATTAGAAGAGCAGAATGCGATAAATGAGCTTAAAAGGCGGCTGCAACTGGTCGGGCACGGAGGCTTTTCTACCCCGGCCTTAAACGCAGAGGGACAGACAAGGAGGGGCTATTCGGCGGACCGTATGAGCTTTCTGGGCCAGTTGTATGACCAGGAGCGTAACAGGCAGACGGCAGCAGCCGTTCCACTGGCTACGCTGAGCGATACGGCGGGAGAATTGCCACTTCGACAGACTGCAGCGGCGGCGGCTTACGGAGGGGCCGAAAGGACGATAGAGCAGCAGAGAGAGGATGCCCTTTACGAATCGCTGGTACAGGAGCTGTTGTTCCCCTATATATACCAGATGCCGGTGGCACAGAGCCTGCTGGCCGAGCAAAGGATATTCCCGGAATCCGGCGGCAGTGATACGGACCTGGGCGGAATGCTTGGAATGATGGGTGGCAGCTTTCTGGGTGCAGGAGGACTAAACGCCTTGATGGGTAGTGGGGCGGCTGCGGGTGGTGCTGCAGCCAGTACAGATACAGCCATGGTATTAGCGGCTGGTGGGATATGATTAAAATAATCACAGGGACATTACTGGTAATTACAGGTTTTATGCTAAGGCTGGTCGCTATATACACACTGAAAAATAATTTCAGGATGGATCTGCGGCCGCCAAAAAACGTAGTTAAAAATGGAATATATCAATACGTGAGACACCCGAGTTATACGGGTTCGATCATGATGATGGCAGGGCTTGCCTTAATCGAGCCTGCTTTGGGAGTCGCTTATCTTGCGTTTGCTTTTTTCCTGCAAAGGGTAATTAACGAAGAGAATGTAATTAAGTACAAGCATAAGGACTATATAGAATACTCGAACCGAACAGGCTGTTTTTTGCCGAGATTACGGAGGCGAAAAAAATGCAATATCAGGGAATGAACCAGTACGATATTATCGCAGCAATATTCGACAGCTACTTAAAGGGCACCCAGGCGGCCCAGAAGTCAAATTTTGAGAGCCGGATACTAAATGACTACATGGCCGGCAGGACGCCGAATATGCAGCAGGACCAGCCGCAGGGATTTCTCGGAAAGCTCGGTAATGTATTTAATCCGTCCGGAAGCTACCAGGGCGGACTTAATGAGCTAAGCCCCATTACCAGAAACGTGCTGTTGAATATGAGATCGGCGCCAATTGAAGAGGAGTATATGAAGGCGAGGACGGAGACAGAGAAGGCCCGCGGAAAATACTACGAGCAGGGCGGGGGCCGTACAACCGTTACGGTAAAGCCGTTTAGTCCGAACCAGATGCAGACAGAAGCGAAAAGGATGGATTCTTATATAGACCAGGCATACGAACGCGATATAGGGGACCCGGACTATACACAGGAAAAATTAATCGAGCAGTGGCAAAACTACAAAGAGGCTGTGGGGTGGGATTCGCTCGCAACGAATCAAAAGAAACAATTATGGCAGGACTGGAACACGTTAATCGCAAAAAAAGGAAAAGATACGGTCCATTTATGGGGACTGGCAGGCGGTAACGAATTCGAGTGGGATCCCGAGTCGCAGGAAGTGGCCGCGGCGGGACCGGAAAAAGGACCGATGCCGAATCAGAGTCCTGATATAGGCGAAGCCGATCCTTACGAAGATGCGGTGCAGCAGGCCCGCCGACAACTGCCGCCGGACGCAACTGAAGACGAGATACTTAACCTTGCACAGCAGATATTAATGAGTCAATGAGCGAATTAGCTGAAAAATTAAAGGCACGGGTAGGACAGGGGCAGGAAAAAGACCCTCTTGCGGAAAAGCTGCGAAAAAAAATAGAGCAGCCGGAGACTGTAAGTTTTCAGGGCCTGGAGCTGCCGGACCTGTCTTAC
>JASFMF010000205.1:0-4640 GCA_050117705.1 Phycisphaerales bacterium | reverse complement strand
TGAGTAACCTTAGTAGTACTAAGAGTACGCATTTCCTCGCCGAGCTGTCAGAATCCGTTCAGACTCCTATATTTGACCATCCATGGTCAGCCCTTTGACTTGTGCTTTATATTTAAGGTTTTTATATACCGAAGTCTATGATATTTTCTGCCGCCTGCAGGATGTTAACCCGATTTTCAAGCTCGCCTGATAATAAAAGCTCGCGCGCGCGGTGTACAGTCTTATCATCCGCCTGCTGGGTCTTGATTGCTTTATCAATGAAAGAAGCATAATCGACCTGCACTGATACATCTGCATCATTATCCCCAAAGCCCACCGTTGAATTTGGCTGCCTGGATGATGACTTTTCCATATAACTCTGAATCTGACTGGTATCTATTTTTTCAATCATTGCACAATAGTTCTTTCCAGAATACTAGTTCTATAGTTCTTTTCGCACCTTTTTAGCAAAACTTTAATATTTTCTTCGAATTTTTATTTCTTTTTCCCCTATAAACACCATTTGGGGATGAAATTGCATTTTTAAACAAATAATATACTTTTTATGACACTTTTACCTCCAACTACAGAGTTTCAGCTACCTCATAACTTACAAAATTTATAAACTCAAGTGAACTTACAGTTGCTAATTGTTCGTGTAAAGGCGCATAGCCAGTACGTTTCTGTGATAGAAAATAGTCCTTTATTTGAGACTCAGTTGTTTTATCAGCACTATCCCAAACCTGCTCAAGAGCCCATAACAACTGTCCATCTCTGAGGTCCAGGAGTTTTAAGCGAAGTCCAATAGTCATATGAGGATAAGGTCTGAATTCAGTAATAGTACCGAGTAATAAACCATCACATTTTAAAGTCTTCCGAATTGTCATTAATTGCTCAAGTGTATATTTAGAGTCCAGATCCAACTGTAAACTTCGCCATGAGGGGTCATCCTGATGTATAACAGTCAATCCAAAAATCTGTTTCTTTTGTAATGCCTGATAGAGCTTCTCAAATACATCTTCGGAGATTTTAGGGTAACTCGATTCATTGTTCAACTCAACAATAGCAACCCTTCCGACCGTATTTAAGCTCTTATATGGATTCAGATAATAATAACTGGCCGACGGCACAGAAGCTCCATATTTAATACTACACCCTGTCAAAAAAGTAACCATCAATAATACTACAACTCGTGAGCGGTACCCCGCTCGCCGGATATAAATCGAATCACAAACAATAAACGACCAGAAATAATTAAAAATACATGATAATTCAGTTATTGCGCTTTTCATTTAATTCACCTACGTTTGTTATTTTATTGTCCAGATTGATTCATCTTATTCACCGACGCAACGGCCGAATTCATATCTTTGTTATTGCCCAATCTAACATTTACCTCTCCGCCAAGAACTGTAAGTATCTTAAGCAAAGCTTCCAGTTGAGCCGTTTCAGCATCACGCATTTCATCACGAAAACCTATGATGTTAGCCTTCCAGTTGTTCAATTCGACACGCATTTCAATCAAAAGGTCATTTGCCTGGGTTAATTCTTTCTGCGTTTGCTGTAATTGACTCTCAAGAGTATAAACTTGCCTTTTAAGCTGTACATTTTGGAGATCAAAGTCCTTGTTTTCCTGTCTGAGCTTCGCAGCTTCTTCAGACAGTTTGGCATGCTTTGTCGACAATTCCATCGCAGATTCCACAACAGAGGGATTCTCCGGAGTAGATTCCTGAAATCTTTGTGCCATAGAAGCACTCTGCTGCATTTCCAAAGGTTCAGGTTGAATAACAACCTGGGGTGGCATCCGGGTAGGTGTGCAACTAAGCAACAGAAACAACGGCATTGACGAAGTAAGTAAAAAAATTGCTTTTTTATCGATTTTCATGGTACTTTTCTCCTTATTCAGTCTGTTCAGGATCTCCTTCAGAAACTTCAGGTTCCTTTGTATCTGTTTGTGGACTCACTGAGGCCTTTTTACCAGCATATTCACATCTTAAAGACATTTTTGTGCCACAGGAACAAACTACTTCTATAACAGCGTATTCGGGATGGTTTTCAACAATATTCACCTGCGGCTCAACCAAAGCTGTGCCTGTTTGCGTTGGCTTGCTTGTCTCGGACTGCGTAATATCAAGAGTAAATACGCCCACAAGTTGAACATCTTTACCCTTCAAAATTCGCCCTGCTGCTCTTACCATTTCAAATTCTTACCCTTATTAACCAATTATCGACGAACGATAGTTTATTATATTCAATTAACCAACTTAATTTATCACCCAATAATTTATTCAAGCGTGGTAATCAATCCCGGCACCACCTTTGTCCCGATTGATTGGATTTTCACTCCCCTCCCGCAAACCATCAGTACCATCCTGCTCTTCAGACGATTCATTCAATTGCTGCTCATCTTTTTCCTTATTTTCCTGATGTAACCGCCGTTTACGTTCTCTTTCTTCACGGCGCTTTGCAGGAGTTAGGCCTGTGATACTTTGCAAACCTTCAACCGGTTTTATCATATTGGAATTATAATCTGCCATCTTTCCATTGCCTCAATTTTACAGACAAGTTAAATAAAGCACTTGCGTGCAACTGACTGACACGTGACTCAGTAATTTTAAATATCTCCGCGATTTGTTTCATCGTTAAGTGCTGTTGATAGTAAAGTAAAATGAGCTGTCGCCGTCTCTTGGATAACTGCTGTATTGCCTCGGCTAACTTATTGATGAGTTCAGTCCTTACAACCTGCTCATCAGGAGCATTAGTATGAGTTACTGCTAAAAGATGAGTCAGCGTAGGTGAGTCCTCACCAAAACCATCAAGTGAAATAAAGTGCTGTGCGCGGGCATTTTCTAATGTCTCACTAAGCTCCTCAACAGTTATTCCAAGTTTTTTAGCCAATTCTGCGTCAGTGGGAGTTTTACCTGTTTGCTCAAGTATTTTTCGGCTGAGCTGCTGTGCGTCTCGAATTCGCCTGTTGAGATTTGTCGGTAATAAAGAAGAACTCCTTAACTCATCAAGAACAGCTCCTCTAATTTTAATATAGGCGTACGTTTTAAAATCGGCCTGGCGTGATGGGTCATAATCACGTGCAGCTCTGACCAATCCCACAGTTCCTGCCGATACCATGTCTTCAAATGATAATGGAGGCCTAAGGTACGTCACAACTTTACGTACTATTTTGTGAACCATGGGTAAAAGCTCGGTTATCTGTTCATTTTTAATTCCACTCCCAACGGACTTCTTCTGGCCGGAGTATGCACGCAGGGCAACACTGTTAAGATGCTTTTTGTTTTCTTCAAGCACTTCTATACACGATAAATCGGATTTGGAATCCTTGTCAAACTGAATTTCACAGACTTTCTTAGTCTTCACTACCACTATTCTTTCCCTCTTGCAGTTTCATCTCTTCTGTAACCATTGCACTTATTAAAATAGCATTGATGGCCTTTACAATCCAAACTCCTGCTATATAAGCAAGCAATGTACCTATTACCGCCCTTTTACAACAAACAAACGGTGAAAGACCACTAAAACAGCCGATTAAGCTTAAGCCGAAAAAACATATTACAGCAACACTTACTGCAATTGGCTTAACGTGCAACGGCATTATTCGTATCCTTTCTTTCTCAAACCCACCGCTTGTATAAACTACAAGCGGCAAGTTATCTTATTGCCTTATACTCCTGCTAAAGCAGGAGTGAGGCTTTCCTGCCTTCCAATCGACATCGTCTCATTTTGCTGTACGGATATCGTTTCTATTGGTTCAACCTCAGTCCCAAGTACGATTTCATCATAAGCTATGACTGGCAACATCGAAACTGTTCGTGATAACATTACGGCCAAAGGTGAGCGTAATCTTGAATCACACAATAAAACCACTTTATCCCTGCCTTTGTCCATCGCTGCTTTCCAAGCTTGTGCGGTTTTTCTACTTATATCCATAGCCATCTCGGTGGATAAAGCCAGATTTATTCCATCAGCTTCCTGGCGCAAAGTTGAAACCATCTGATGTTCGAGCGCTGGTTCCAGTATTATGGCCGAAATTTTGCCGGCCTCATTTTTATACAACTCTGTAATGGTTCTATTAAGGGATTTACGGACTATCTCCGTCAAAACATCCGCGTTTTTAGTTTTTGAGGCGTTCTCTCCTAATGACTCGAGTATAACAGTCAACTCGCGAATCGGTATCGCATCTGTCAAAAGATTCTTAAGAACACGCTGAAGCATTCCAATAGGTACTTCTCCATTAGCACCAATCACTTCTCCAACCAGCGAGGGCTGAGTTTTACGAAGTCGATCGACAAGAAGCTGAACATCTTCCCGTGTCAATAATTCGTCCGCATGTTTTTTAAGTGTTTCAGATAAGTGAGTAATGAAAACAGATTCAGGGTCAATCACCGTATATCCATTTTGTTCGGCCTCTTCCTTATCCGCCGGTGCAATCCACAAAGCAGGCAAACCGTAAACAGGTTCCGTGGTTTCTCTACCCTCTATTTTCTTTTGAACATTGCCGGCATCCATCGCCAGGAACATATTTGGTTCTAACTGCCCTTTAGCCACTATATGGTCTAAAATCCTGATTTCATAAGTCGTAGGCTCAAGATTGATATTATCACGTAATCGAACTAAAGGAATAACTATACCAAGCTCCTGCGCAAACT
>JASFMF010000204.1:0-4646 GCA_050117705.1 Phycisphaerales bacterium | reverse complement strand
AGCGAGCCTGGGTGCCGTCCTCTTCATTTACCCTAAGTTTCTTCTCTAATATCTATCGTACCTGAGTAGATACTACTGAACTAAAGAATTAAAGTCTAAATTACTTGTCCATTTTATCTTATTTACTGTATTTAAGTCAATAACGTTCATTTTGGGCACCTAAATGCTTTCTATTCTACAAATAGCCCGATAACATCTCGCTTTGGGTAGAAAAAACGAAATATCTTAAAAATAAGCATAATCTACATCAGTAATTGGTATATATACAACTAACATATGCACAATGCTCCTCTCCTGCTTGCAATTTCTGTTATTCTATAGCTTTTCGCCTCATATTTCTAATGTTTCACGTGAAACACTAACAACGGAACGGCAAAATGGCCTATTTTGTCCGGCTTCAGTAGTTATTGTTTGTCAAATGATAATAAATTCCAAGAAGACGTGGTTATGAAGCATAGTGTTATACTGTCTAAGATAATTTGAAAGGTTGATTTATACAAAGATTATGAGAGCAGATTTATATCGTTCTTGATTAGGGACAATAAACCTTTCCTATGAGGTGAATATTGTTGTCTGGGTATGACTTGCTATGAGTGTGGTCGAGATCAGTTAGGAAAATACTCTACATAGAATTGACACAAAGATATTTTAACGCAAGCGCATATCCAACCATTTTTAGTTTTCACAATAGTTTATGATCTGATTAAAACCAGATGGTTCCTGAATGTATTTTTTTCTCTCACTATTTCGCCGGTCGCGATTTTAAACAATGATTAAGAGGCGCAACCATTCCGCCTGGATAGATTAACATGCCTTAAATATTCTCCTGTTAGCAACGGATTAGTCGGAGCCTTAAACGCCCTTTTTGAGACTTGATAATTTTTGTATCAAGCCGACATTAAGGAGGTCCTTTAGGGAATGATAGGACTCCATCGTAGGATTATCTGAAAGAAGCCAGGATTACTCTAAGATCACCTGATTCAATGAGCATTTGTCTGGATTATACACAGATAAATGGCATAAACTCTATTGTTTCACGTGAAACATTGGCAAAAAAGCATTTTTTGAGTGGTAAAGTTGCAGAAATTACAGTAAAAAATCCGAAATATTATTTAGGACGCAAGAAAAACATAAGAAAAAGAATGAGACGAAAAAGAAACAATAATTCGTACAATTGTTTTTATAAGGAGCATTGTTATGACAAGGAGTAAAGAAAAGCCAAAACATCTTGGCAGGGGTATTCAGTCATTGCTGAGTCCGATAATATCCGAGAGTGAGGCGAATGAATTACTATCTACATCACCATCTGACTCTAACATCCCGCCTGATATGGAGTTACAGAGAGCGCTCCAGGAAATTAACATCGATGATATATCACCGAATCCATACCAACCCCGAAATGTATGGAACGAGCAGGAATTAGAAGATTTAGCAGAATCAATCAGGACAAATGGTGTCATTCAGCCGATTATTGTCCGCCCTGCCGGAAAGCGTTTTCAGTTAATCGCAGGCGAGCGCAGATTGCGTGCCGCTCAATTAGCTTCTTTAACGACCATACCTGCTATGGTGCGCATGGCAAGCGATAAACAACTGCTTGAATTAGCATTAGTCGAGAATATTCATAGAGTAGATTTAAATCCGATTGAGCGTGCGAAGGCATATCAGGATTATCTCAGCACATTCTCTTTGACTCAGGTGCAGGTAGCCGAAAGGCTTGGCGAGGACCGCTCCGTTGTTGCTAACTACTTGCGGCTACTGGACTTACCTAATGAAATCAAAGAGATGTTGTCGGAACGCCAGCTCACTATGGGACACGCACGCGCAATACTTGCCCTGCCGACGGATGAGTTGAGGCGTAAGCTGGCGAACCGGGCATTGGCAGGCCGGCTTAGCGTTCGCGAAGTTGAAAGAATGGTTCGAAGGTATCTTACCGGCTCAAGCCAGGCCAAGACAACAGTTCGTTCGAAACCACCGCACATCCTGGACCTAGAAAGGTCACTCAGCAGCCAGCTCGCCACAAAGGTAAATATCGAAACAAAGAAAAGTGGACAGAGAGGCAGGATAATCATTGAATTTTACTCACTCGACGAATTCGATAATATTACGGAAAGAATCGGGGTTGCCTGTGAAGAGAAGGTTTAGAGAATTGAGATTAAAATCCTCTTCTTCGTGCGAAAAAACGTGTTTTCAGTATTAAAAACGAGACTAACCTCAAGAAAAGCTACGTTTTCAGACAAGTTTAAGTAAAAAAATCGCTTTTTGAGCAATATTAACGTCGGGAATTAAACAAATTTAGATATAATTAAGTATAAAGAGTGTTAATCCCATATTAGTAAGTTAGTTAAAATTATAGTTCTTTGTTACCTGCATTTATTTTGTTTCGGAGGATATATCATGCGTCGTCTGAACATTTCAATATCGATTTTATTTTTACTCATACTTTCCAGCGGCATACCCGCTTTTGCTCAGATAGATGAGCGGATTTCGAATCTTCTACCGGCGTCTGCACAACTTGAAATGGCCGAAAACGAAGAATCTGCCGCTCCTGCGAGTGACTATGTCCCCAGGCTTAACGAACTGGGAATGGCCGGCCGTCCTGAAAGTGATAATGCGGCACCCTATTACCTAAGAGCTACAGAGCTTTTCGTGGAAATGCCGAATGAGTTAAGGCATGTCAACTGGACCTGGCCGGATGAGCTATCTGCGGACCAACAGGATTTATTGCAGCAATGGATTCAGAATAACAACGAAGCTCTTGAGCAACTTAGACTTGGCAGCCAAAAGAAATATTGCTGGTTCAATTATACCGGCCGGACATTAAATGATGCCCAAATGCCTTACTTAACAGGTTTGAGGAATTCAACAAAAGCTCTGCGAGCTCGAGCAATGCAACAGGCTCAAACCGGTGATATCAATAGTGCTGTCGACGATGTAATCAGCCTTTATAAGGTTGGAGCGCATATTACAAACGGGCCGAAGATTATAATTGAAAAACTTTTAGGCATGTCGATTAAGACCTTATCTGTGAAGTCTGCGCTTCATATCCTTGATAAGAGCATGGCAGATGCTGATGTAACGAAAAATATGCAGGATAGATTTGAGCAGGCTATAAGAGAGTATGATGAGCCGTTTGACGTTCGTCACGAAAAAATGTCTTTGCAGGAACAGGTTGAAATCATGCCTCAACGACGCTCTTACAGGCGGTATTTGCAGAGCACGCTTGAATATTACGATGCGTTGGTTTTAAAGACGCCTTGGCAGTTGCATAACGAGCCAACACAATCGAACTCTGAGAACAATCCTTTAATAGAAGCTTCCGAAGCGTCCGGGTTTGCTCGTGCAATAGAGAATTCATATAGAAACAAAGCTGATGAGCAGGCTTTATTAACAACGCTTGCTTTGCTGCGTTACTATACTATTAATGGCGAATGTCCGGCCGAACTCTCAGAGCTTGTTTCAGCCGGCTATATCAGAGAATTACCAAGCGACCCTTACAGTGACAGGCCCCTCGTTTATAAACGAAGAGATGATAGCTTTACATTTTACAGTTTTGCAGCGGATTTCGATGATGATAATGGCGCATATAGTAGATGGGGCAGGGAAGAAGATGGCGGCGGTGACCAGGTCTTTTGGCCGCTTCAAGCCGCAAGTGTCACAGCCGAGAGAATAACCCCGCGGAGGACCTTAACCGGCCAAGCTCTTCGGGAAGCAAACGAATCGCTTCGCCAGGCTGTGGTTATGGGTAATGCTGACCAGGTCCGGTCACTTCTTTCAGAGGGTGCCGACATAAATGCCCGGGACAGGATAGGTGGAACACCACTACACACGGCCGTCCAAAACCGTAATCTGGAGCTTATTGAATTGCTTCTCGACGAAGGTGCTGATATTGATGCCAGGAACAATTCCGGCCAGACTCCCCTGCATTTGGCGGTAAACTATAGCCGACAGAACATCGCAGAACTGTTGATTGAAAAAGGAGCCGATATCAATATCACAACTAATCGGCGGGAAAATGCTTTGACAATGGCGAGAAGGAGAAGAAATTCGGAAATGGAACAATTCCTGCTCCAGCACGGTGCGGAAGAACCTGCTCCTCCGGATACAGATATTTATGGTTCTCGAGGGCAGCGCCAGGGGCAAAATCTATATCCGGATTTTGCAAATGGAAGGATAACTCAGCCCGGAACCAGGCCTGGTGGCCGGGCGGCACGACAATCGACCGCTCAGGTGGATATACTTGCCAATCCAGATGAGATTAGAACCAGAATCAGGTCATTTGAAGGTCTCGAAAATGAGCTGAATGAGATAGCTGGAAAAAGCCGGACCGAGGTACGCCAGTGGCAGCAGACAAGAATCGACAACAGAACTTCTCTGGCAAGATCCGTACAAAGGCAATATGAAGGTGAGCTTGGTTTAATACGGAAGGTTGCTGTTGACGAAAATGCCCAAATGACAACCCAAACAGTTGACAATGTGCTGTCTGCGGTACAGGAACAGTTCAGAGGTATCAGCAGAGGGCTACAGGCCCAGAGAAGAGAGCAAAGACAAACGCAAACGCAAACAAATACTCGTACTGGCGGCCGGACTCGTACCTCCGGCAGAGGCTCCAGAGGCCAGGCTTCACAAAGAGGGCAAACCAACGCAAT
>JASFMF010000203.1:0-4668 GCA_050117705.1 Phycisphaerales bacterium | reverse complement strand
CTCCAGACACCTCCAAAGGCGCAGTTGGAAGCCCTGCATACACTCCCGGAACACTTGAACGGGAAAAGACCTACTTCTGGCGAATTGACGAATTCGACGAAAACGCCACAACACATAAGGGAGATATATGGAATTTCACAGTCGCACGTGATGGTGGAGGTGTGCGAGCAGACTACTACAGAGGAATGAACTTTGAGAATCACGTCCTCACTCGCACCGACTCACAAATTAACTTCAACTGGGCTGACGGTTCTCCACCGGACCCGGCAATTCCTGATGACAGTTTCTCAGTCAGATGGACCGGTGAAGTCGAAGCCGCATTTACTGAAACATATACCTTCTACACCACCAGCGACGACGGCGTAAGATTGTGGGTTGACGGCCAGCAGCTCGTGGACAACTGGACCGACCACTCATCCATTGAGAACCGCGGTTCGATCGACCTTGTCGCAGGCAATGTGTACACAATTGTGATGGAATATTATGAGAACGCCAGCGGCGCAGTCGCAGAACTCCGCTGGTCGAGCCCGTCTACTCCGAAGGACCTTATTCCTCAGGCGGCGTTATCACCACCTTTGAGAGCCAGCACCAAAAATCCGCGTAATGGCGCCACCGACGTAATTCAGACGATAATCCTTGAATGGGGTGCCGGCGACCACGCCGTTTCTCATGAGGTTTATTTCGGCACTGACGCCGAAGCCGTCCTCAATGCTGATACAAGCTCACCCGAGTACAAAGGCACACAAAACCTCGGCTCCGAAAGTTACGACCCCGGACCACTAGAGTGGGACACTACCTACTATTGGCGTGTCAATGAGGTCAATGACCTCCATCCCGACAGTCCGTGGATAGGGAGCCTCTGGAGCTTTACAACGGCAAACTTCATTCTTATAGACAATTTTGAAGACTACAACGACTACGAGCCTGACAGGATATTTGATTCTTGGACAGATGGATGGAATATACCGACGAATGGTTCTACAGTAGGCTACCCCGACCCTGATTTTGATGCCGGTGAGCACTTTGTGGAAACTACTATTGTTCACAGTGGCTCTCAATCGATGCCGTACTCCTATGACAACACTACCGCAGGTAATTCTGAAGCAACCTTAACATTGACTTATCCAACTGACTGGACCGAGAATGACGTCGGCATATTAACACTGTGGTTCAGAGGTATTCGCGCTTCCGTCGGCAGTTTCACAGAAGAGCCGGCGGACACCTATACGATAACCGCGGCCGGCGCAGACATCTGGGACCAGGCCGACGAATTCCACTATGCATACAGGACACTAAGCGGCTCCGGCTCTATCATAGCGAAAATCGAGAGCCTTGATAACACCGACCCCTGGGCGAAAGCCGGCGTGATGATTCGCGAAACATTAGAACCGGGCTCAAAACATGCTTTTGCCTGTATTACAACAGAAAACGGCGTTGCCTCTCAGGGTCGCACCATTGTAAATAGCGACAGCTTCAGCACAGCCCAGGCCGGCATTACCGCTCCATGCTGGGTGAAAATAGAGCGGGGTATTACAGGCGTCTTCACTGCCTTCCATTCAGTTGATGGTACAAACTGGGTAAGAGTAGAAGGCGCCGTTGGACAAACTATACAGATGGGCACAAACGTATATATAGGACTGGCGTTAACCTCACATAATCCTGACGCAACCGGCACGGCTGTATTCTCCAATGTACAGACCACCGGAACAGTCGGGCAGCTATGGTCAAATCAGGATATCGGAATACTCAGCAATGCTCCTGAGCAGATGTATGTGGTTCTAAACGAAAGCGCTGTTGTCTATCACGGCAACCCCAATGCCATACTGGCAGAGGAATGGACACAGTGGGATATCGACCTGCAGGATTTCACTGACCAGGGTATTAATCTTACTAATATCGAAAAAATTGGAATTGGCTTCGGGGACAGAAGCAATCCGCAACCCGGCGGTTCAGGTACAGTTTACTTTGATGATATTCGCCTGTATCGTCCGTCCGAGTCACAGCCGTAAAACGGTCTTTGGCCGAAAATTAAGACCATGTTGTTAATATGAAAAATTCGAGAGTCTTGATACGACAAAGGTGAAGTAAAACCGCGTTCGTACTCAGCTCTCTTAAAATGACAAACAGGAAAATAATGAGTGTTTTGGCGTGTGGCCAAACCACAGTAGTTTCGTTTTTTGAGGAAGGATTATTATGTACAGAAAATTGGCTTACTTGATCTGCTTTGTGTTTGTCTTTGGCTTGGCTATGACAAATACGGCCATTGCTCAGGACCCGGACCTCGTGGGTCACTGGAAGCTCGATGACGGCTCCGGCACCGTCGCTGTTGATTCAAGCGGCAACGGCAACGATGGTACTCTACAGGGTGACCCGCAGTGGGTAACAGGACAAATAGACGGCGCTCTGGAATTTGACGGTAATGGTGATTATGTGGACTGCGGGAACGATTCCATCTTTGATATCACTGAAGAGATTACGCTTGCTGTCTGGGTTAACGCAAACGACCTGAACAATGGCGAACATAATTGTTGGCTGGGCAAAGGCGACAACGCCTACGCGATAAAACACCAGTCCGGCAATAACTTAGAGTTCTTTATCTATGACGGCGACTGGCACTCGACCAACTACACCACTAATATTGAGTCGCTTAACGGAGAGTGGCACCATATGGCCGGAACTTATGATGGAAATGCACTGAAGTTCTATCTCGACGGCGTGTTATCAGTTACTACGACCTACGCGAGTTCTATAGGAACCGCAACGCATAACGTCTATTTAGGAGAAAACTCCCAGCAAACCGGACGTTATTTCGATGGAATATTAGACGACGCCCGCATCTACAGCCGGGTGCTAACACAGGAAGAGATTATGGACGTTCTTCAGGGCGTCTCGACTGCCGCTACTAAGCCGGACCCTAAAAACGAGGCTATAGATGTACCGAGGGACATAGTCCTGAGCTGGACGCCGGGAAAAGATATTCTAATACATGATGTGTATTTCGGAACATCATTCACCGATGTTAACGACGCAACCAGAACAAACCCGCTGGGCGTACTGGTTAGCCAGGGCCAGGGTGTCAACACCTATGCCCCCGAAGGCCTTCTCGAATACGACCGGACATATTACTGGCGAATCGATGAAATCGAAGCCGGCGGCTCTATGATACACAAAGGCGGTATCTGGAGTTTCACCGCTGATCGATTCGCTTATCCAATCCCTGGTCAGAATATAACGGCCACAGCCTCCAGCAACGAGAATGGCAAGGGGCCTGAAAATGCCATCAACGGCTCCGGACTGGAAGAAACCGGTCTCTTGCACGGCAGGACAGGTGACACTATGTGGTTGAGCAACAGGAATGGTGAGCAGCCGACCTGGATAGAATTTGAGTTCGACAAAGTTTATCCGCTCCATGAACTGTGGATATGGAATTCCAACGAAGGTCTGGAATCGGTCATAGGCTTGGGTATCAGGGACGTTACCATTGAACACTCGGTCGACGGAATCGACTATACAACGTTGGGAACTACTTATGAGTTACCACAGGCTCCCGGTGCGGAAAATTACGCACACAATACTACTATTGAATTAAGCGGAATAACAGCGAAGTTTGTCAGGTTCACTGCCAACAGTAACTGGGGCGGCCTCTTGGATCAATACGGCCTGAGTGAAGTACGTTTCTTCTTCCTGCCCGTCCACGCAAAAGAGCCTGACCCGGCTCCCGGAGCAATAAATATCGCTCTGGAACCGACCCTTAACTGGAGAGCCGGAAGAGAAGCGGCCGAACACAATGTTTACTTTAGTGACGACATGCTGGCCGTTATCGACGGCACCGCCAATGTCACTACCGTAACTGATGCAAGCTATGGTCCTTTAGACCTGGATTTAGCAAAGACTTATTACTGGCGGGTCGATGAGGTCAATAGTGCCCAGACCCCAGCCGTTTGGCAGGGCGACCTCTGGAGCTTCACGACATCAAAATATCTTGTTATTGACGACTTCGAAGATTACAACGACTATGAACCCGACAGGGTATTCGACGCGTGGCCGGATGGATGGAACTCAACAACGAACGGCTCAACTATAGGTTATCCTAATCCTAATTTTGCAGATGGTGAGCATTTCGCCGAGACTACGATTGTCCACAGCGGCGCTCAGGCGATGCCATATTTTTACGACAATAGTGTCGGAAGCTCTGAGGCAACTATGACATTGGAATCTCGCCGCAACTGGGCTGAAAAGAGTATTAACAACTTGGTACTCTGGTTCAGAGGCAATCCTCCAGGTTTTGTAGAAGAACCCGTCGGCACATACACGATAAACGCTTCCGGTACCGATATCTCTGGAACGGCTGATGAATTCCGCTTCGTCTATAAATTATTGTCCGGCCCCGGATCGATTACAGCTAAAGTCGAAAGCGTCGAGAACACGGACCCATGGGCGAAAGCCGGCGTGATGATTCGCCAAAATCTTGAACCGAACTCGAAATTCACCGCAGTGTTTATCACCCCCGGCAATGGATGCAGATTCCAGGCCAGGCTTACTGTGGCCGGTGAAGCTACTGCAGATACCGCATCACCTGAAGATTCGGCAATCACAGCACCTTACTGGATAAAGATAGACCGTGATGCCTTCGACAACTTTAACGGTTACTACTCCAGCGACGGCATT
>JASFMF010000202.1:0-4671 GCA_050117705.1 Phycisphaerales bacterium | reverse complement strand
TACTCTTCTTAATAGTATCCTGTGGGACAACATGGGTATAAATGGCAATCAAATTGCAATTGGCAGTGATGCCGCACCTTACTATATTGCCAGACCCGCTACTCTTACAGTTTCTTATTGTGACATCCAGGGCGGCCGGCGAGGTTCGGGAATCTATATCGAGCCGGGCCGTATCCTCAACTGGCTCGAAGGTAATATCAATGCCGACCCACTCTTTGTCGAATCACATTACAGTCTTAGCCAGATTGCAGCAGGACAAAGTGCGGATAGTCCCTGTGTCGATGCAGGTAGTAATACAGCGGCTGCTCTCGGCCTCGATGAATACTCGACTCGCTCCGACAGTGTTGCCGACACGGGACAGGTCGATATAGGTCTGCACTATTTCGGCGGTGAGGGTCAGTATCAGCTGGTTGTCAATACCGTAGGCGAGAATGGTACGGTCAGTCCGAGGTTTGGGACATTTGACAAGTTTACTGTAGTTAAACTAACGGCGACTTTGGACCCGGGCTACCGGGTTAAATGGATAGGAACGGATAATGACAGTTCAACTGAACTTACCAATACCGTGACAATGGATTCGAACAAGACGGTTACTGTTGAGTTCGTAGAGTATGTTGGCAGAACCGTTACTGTGCCTAACGATTATCGAACGATCCAGGAAGCGATTTATAATGTAAGGGAAGGCGATACTATTGTGGTTGACCCGGGCACTTATTACGGAGGTTACGAAGGCATTATACTCAGGATAGATAAGGATATTATTATCACATCGAGAAATCCCGACGACCCCAACTCCGTCGCGACTACGATTATTGATGGGTATCGGGGTACCAATGACTGGACTAACGCTGGTATTAGATTTGCATCTAATGTTACTTCAAAAACAGTTATAAACGGCATTACAATCCAGAACTGCGGTGGATTTGCCGGGATTGCTCCTGACGGTAACAGGCAATTAGGTACTCCTGATGGTGAGGATGGCGGATGCCTTGAGGGTGCTGCGATATTCGTCTATAATGGAGCCAGCCCTATTATTAAAAACTGTATTATAAGAAACAATTATATGGGGGGCGGTGATGGTGGAGATGGTGCTGATGCGCAGTCAGGCGATGGTGATAATGCGGGTAATGCAGGCCGGGGCGGCTGGGGTGGCTGGGCGCACGGTGGTGCTGTTTACTGTGCCCCGGGCAGCCGGCCTCAATTTATAAACTGCACGATCGAGGATAATGTTGCCAGAGGTGGCATCGGTGGTGACGGTGGCGATTGGGACCCACAGGGCGGTACAGCTAATTATGGTGGAAGCTGGAGCGTTGAACGTGCAGAATATTATCATTCTATTGGTTTTGAAATTGAGTTTATCGAAGGTCCTCTATGGGAACGTTTTGAATGGGACGATGCAGCAGCCTATGGGCCTATTTTTAATGACCCGAACCTGACCTCTTATTTCGGTGACTATCGATGGTACTCCGGATATGGAGGAGGTGCATATTGTGATATCGGAAGTGAGGTTTCTTTTGTAAATTGTCAAATCAGGCGAAATCGTTCTGAAGGAGGCTTTAGTGGAACTGGTGGTATGGATGGTGGGCGGCCTTTAGAACCCATTCTTGCTTATGAGATACCAAGTTTCGGAGGTGGTGTCTATTGTGCGGCTGATTCTGCGGTAACTTTTACAGGTTGTACGTTCGAAGATAACCTTGCTTCACCTGTTCAGGCAGGCGTTGACCCTAATCATCGACTTGACCCATATATGGGATATGGAGGTGGTGTATGTGCCGAGGACAGCGCTGCGGTCACATTTATCGATTGTGATTTTTCTGACAATCAATCGGATTCCGGCGGTGGTATATATACCGACAATACAACCGTAACGATTGTTGATTGTAGTGTTGAATCCAATACGGCACTCCGTGGCGGTGGATTCGTTGGCGCTAACGGCTTAATCAATGTAATAGGCAGCGAGTTTACCAATAACAGCGCGATTGCCGATGTTAATGATCCCAATGAAGATGTTCTCGCAGCCGGTGGCGGCTTGTATTGCTGGATGGGAGGATTAAACATACAGGATTGTACTATCAGCGGAAATATAGCTGATTTTTCAGGTGGTGGTGTGTATCTGCGTGATGTCAACACTGCTTCGCTTAACAATAGTCTGGTTCTAAATAATAGAGCTGGCAGAGATGGCGGTGGTGTATCGGCCAACTTCTATACTAATTCGATTCTTACAAACTGTACACTTGCTGATAATTCGGCAACAGGCGACTTAGGAGAACCCGGCAATAACGGCCTCGGCGGTGGTCTGTACTGCTCTTATGAGAGTGATTGCGAGATTGTCGACAGTATTTTCTGGGAGAATAGTGCTTTAGAAGGAAGAACACTTGCAGTTGCGACAGGCTTCGAGTTTGATAAAAGACCGGCAACTGCTACTGTTTCATACAGCAACATCGATCAAACTGCTGTTTGGGTTGATGAAGGTTGTACCTTCAACTGGGGCGAGGGGAATATCGACGAAGACCCATTATTCACATCAGGACCTAATGGTAATCACTATCTTAGTCAGATTGACGCCGGTCAATCGCAGGAGAGTCCGTGCGTTGATGCCGGCAGTGATTACGCAAGTAATGTTGGTATGGTGGGATATACCACCCGTACAGACGAAGGGGCGGATACGAGTATAGTCGATATGGGCTATCATTATCTGAGGGCGGAACCGTGCATTAAGTGTGACATTGTGAGAGATGGTATTATTAACTTCCACGATTTTGCGGTCATTGCTGACAGGTGGTTTGCAGATGATTGTTCACAGGCAAATGATTGGTGTCAATGTGCAGACCTTACAACAGATACGTATGTTGATTTGAGAGATATGGCTTTTGTGGCTGACTGCTGGCTTGTTAGTGATGATGTGGCCCCACTTCCTAATCCGAGCGCGTGGAGCGAAGAGCCTGATTTCAGTTCACAAACATCGGTCAGAATGATTGCTGAGGCTGCTATTGATGCCTGGGGCTGGGATGTGGAGTATTATTTCGAATGCTTCTTTGGCGATTGCCATGACAGCGGCTGGAGGCAGGACCCGAATTATACGGACGGAGGCCTTGCTGCAGATGGCGAATATGGCTATAGAGTGAGAACACGGGATGGAGCAGGTAATGAAACAGATTGGTCCGAGATCGTCTATGTTACCAGAGAGGATAGAGAGGCGCCAGCGCCACCTCCAACATGGCTTACTGAGCCCACTGCGCTTTCGGAAACTTCAGTTTTAATGGAGGTTAATCCTTCCTCTGATGAAAGTGGAGTAGAATATTATTTCGAGAATATAGATGTTAATGATCATGATAGTGACTGGCAGGACGGAACGAGTTATACAGATACCGGCTTAGATCCCAATACAGAGTACTCTTATAGAGTCAGGGCCAGAGATAAATCCCCCAATCAGAACGAAACTATCTGGTCGGAGACGATTACTGTTGTTACAACCTCGGATGTAGTAATTGACTTGACAGCTCCTGCGCCGGATCCGATGGCTTGGGATATGGAAGATGACCCGAACGGTAATGATGGTAGGCCTCGAGAGGTTCGGATAGATGCGAATGGAAATGGCTTATATGATTTCGATGAATATTTTATCATAATGAGATGTGTTGAAGCCACGGATGACAGCGGCTTTGTGGAATATTTCTTCCAATGTACAAGCGCATCGGGCTTTAGCAGTGGCTGGATGACATTCCCGACAGGAGAAAATCCAACATATCTCGTCAGGGTAGGTAGAAGCGGACAATTTCCTCGTTTCCGTGTCAAGGCACGTGATGCATCCGGCAATGAGACGGGGTGGTCGGCCGAATTGACTGCACCTAGGTTAGGTGGTGGGTAGATAAGGACGACTGCGCTTGAATAACCCTAAAATGTAGTTATTTATTTGTCTTTTAGCATCTGGTAGCCGTAGTGTGCGAATAGGTTATCAAGTACTACCATAGCGGTGTAATTCTCAGCAACCGGCCATATACGGGCCACGATAGTAGGATCGCGTCTTGTGATGGCTGCCAGTTCTTTGTTCTCCAGCGTATATTTGTCAATCGTCTTTTGTGGTTTATCAATTGTGGGTGTGGGCTTGACTGCAAGTCTGGCGACAATTGACTGCCCTGTGGAAAGACCGCCTGTGATACCTCCGGCATGGTTCGAATCGAAGGTAACTTTGCCATCTTCTGCACGCATCTGGTCATTATTCTCATAGCCGGTCATATCTTTAACGGCAAAGCCGGCGCCAACCTCGACGCCCTTAACGGCGCCGATACCGAGCATTCTGCCGAGTTCGCCGTCGAGTTTGTAGAAGACAGGCTCGCCCAGGCCGGCCGGGATACCGGTTACGACTACTTCAACTACGCCGCCGACAGAATCGCCTGTTGCAGAGATGCGGTTACAGGCGTCGACCATCGCTTGTGCGGCGTCAATATCTGGACAGTTTACTATGTAATGGACACCATATTTTTCTTTGATAGCTGCAGAGTCGAAATCAGGGGTTTTATCACGAATGGCATCAATTTCCTGTTCGATTTCAGCTAATATTCTTGTCTTTTCCAAAAATCTCATATCCATATTGATACGGCCTTTAACGTAAACCTCCTGGTAAAACGGGTCGTGGTCGTGCCGCATCTTCTTGTAGTCGTTGGTATACTT
>JASFMF010000201.1:0-4687 GCA_050117705.1 Phycisphaerales bacterium | reverse complement strand
CCCCGGCATACCAGGCACCAAGTGCCATATTTATCGCAGATATTTCATCTTCGGCCTGCTCGGCAATTATCCCGAATTCCTTGGAGTGCTGGGCAAGAAATACCAAAACCCCGGTCGCGGGCGTCATAGGATATGAAGATATAAAATTGCATCCCCCTGCTATAGTACCAAGAGCTACGGCTTCGGTGCCGCTTAGCAGGACCTGGTCTTTGACATGGTCGTCTTTGCTGATTTCGCATTTAATTTTACCCGAACTAACCAAATCGCTGCCGAGCTTGTAACCCGTTTTAGCAGCTTCGATATTTTTCTGTATTACATCCTGAGATTTTCCGGAAAAAAACCTTTCAACGTAGTTAGTTATAGTTTGCAGCTCAATACCAAACAAACTGACAATGGCACCCATGGCGACTATATTTGCATAAATTTTGTCACCGATTTCGGAAGCTGTTTCAGCAAACGGCATTTCAATAAATGTGTATTGGTTAGGGTCAATATCGTCACCAAGAGTTGCTTTGTCGGCCAAAATAACTGTTTGCGGTGAAATCCTTTTTTTAAGGTGTTCTATAGCACCTTTACCAAACGGAACAAGGATGTCAATTCGGTCCACAACAGCATGGACAGGTCTTGAAGATACTCTTATTTCGGTAGAGTTGGTTCCGCCGCGAACTCGCGACATATATTCCTTCGTGGCGAAGACGTTATAGCCGGCCAGTTTCAGGATGCGCGTTAAAAGAAATTCAACGGACTGGACGCCCATGCCGGCCTGTCCACATAAGACGATAGATAAATCATCCTTTTTCTGCAGCGATAATTTTTTAGCCATAAGTTTACCCAACGATATAAATAAGCCACTCAATGCTTATCAGATACGTTTTCAATATTCTTCCAAATGATTGAATTCAGCATTTTCAAGCCAGGTCTCAGGGCGAGAAACAAACTGAATTATGTTCTCCAGCAGGAAATAATGTTTTTTCTCCTCTTCAGCGAATCTCAGGAAAAGGCTCTTTTGATATTCTTCGGTTACCTCATTCGCTTTTTCCCTATAGAAATCTTCACTCTTTTTTTCAATATCCTGCGCCTTCTTGTAAAGAGCAACCTGCTCAACGTCGAAATCAAACTTTTCGCCCGTCTCCCTTAACTGAACGAAAACGTTCTTCGCATCGGCCAGGATTGTTGTCTCAGCCATTTGAGGCTCCCCGGTTTTCATTTTTTCAATGGCGTTGTAGTGTTTAACCTCTTCGTCAGCCAACATTGTCAATATAGCTCTCAAGCCCTTGTTTTCACTCTGCTGCGCCAGTTGACGATAATAATCTTCGCCGTCTTTCTCCATTTGCATTGCGTACCCATATATGTCCATAATTTACATCCCTCAAAAAAATTAATTAATATCCCGTTGAAAATAAGCTATTTAAAAACACCTAATATCCAGGTACTTACCTTCTACCGCTCTTTCAGGTGAATTGTTCCTGTATTTTATTAAACTTTTTCATGTCCAGGTGCAAACAAAATCCTGGTAGAAATTAAAAATCCTCCGCTCCGAGTCAATGCGTGGATATTTCACTGAAAAATTAACAAAAAAGCTCTCACTTCGGCAGAACATGTTATAACGTCCCACGAAATGAGAGCTTGTCGATAAGATGATTCTGATTCTTTAGTCTCAGTAGTTAAATGTGTCTATCTGCTGTGTGCGTTCAGATACAACTACCATAGCCACCACACTTGTTGCTATCACCACGGCTACCACACTTGCCACCTTGGCCTTTGCAAGGTTTATTGCAGTCATCACAGTTTTCACAGTCTTCGCAATTCCCGTCGCAGTCCCTGCAGCAGTCTTCGCAGTTCCCGTCGCAGTCCTCGCAAGTGTCGCAATCCTTACAACAGTCCAGACTGCAAACTTTGGCACTGGTGATACTTGTATCATTCGTTACTGTCTGGCTTGCATCAGTGGCCGCATAAACTGCTATAGCCACGAACGTAAACAAGACCGCACCAACTAAAAATAACACTGTCTTCTTGGTCATAATATTCCCTTTCATTTTCATTTTTTTTCGTTAACATACAAACACACGACAATTCTCTTTATAAACGTTTATTTCGAGTGGCATTATATCCTTTCAGAGTGATTACCATTGCCGGCGTGATTCAGACCAACTTCCTGAACATCGAACGGATTAACACCCGATAGGACCGACCCGCCAGCACAGCCACATTGTTTTCGAATCATGTTAAAGAGTATTTTTTGTTGTTGGGGTGTAAGCATCTCCTTTTCCGTAAGAAGATGCGAAACGAGTAGTTCCTGCATCTTGCGCTGACCTGCAAGGATTTCATCCTGTTTGGCACGAATGGCATCGTAGCCCGTTTGAGGTGCAGCAATGAGGTCGATTAGCTCCCCACGTAACTGTTTGTTCTTTCGGCAGACTTCCTGAGCAGACCTCTTGAACTCCACTAAGCAAGGCTCAATTTGCTGCCATTGTTTTTCGCTCGTTCCAAGCTCACGATGGAGTGGACATGATACACAGGTTTCGGCGCTCGAATCTCCTTTGTGCCCGGCACACCCGAAGTGTGCAGGAAGACGATGTATAGCCCACATGGTACCGAACATCGTATTGAGAGCAACGGAGAAAATTAAGATTGCTGTCTTCATATTCTTCCACATTGTCAGTACTCCCTTCCATTTGTTGCAAACGCTAATGTCAAGTATGCATCCGCCAGTGATCCTTTTGGAGCGTCAGTCAGATAGTCAAGGTTATAAATGTCAGTTGGTTCGACTTGGGTCATTTGCGATTCCCCACCAGATTGTATGTTCGGGCTCTGCCAAATATCCAGTCCCATTAATCCCCCAATCACCAGTCCAAATATCAGGACTGCCGCGGCAGCTGCCGTTCGAGCCGTAAGGAATTTTGGACCATACCATTGAAAAACAAATGCGTGCTTTCGTTGCATCGACTTGGTACTTTTGCTACGCTCATTCGCACAAGCTAATACACGAGCTGTAAAACCTTTCGGTACTTCCGGAGTTGAAACCTCTTCAAGGACACTTGTCAGGCTTTGAAGCCTGGTAATCGCACCGCTGCAATCTTGACACTTCTCCAAATGGGTTGTGATTTTTTCTATGGTCTCCTCAGGAAGCTCAGCATCCATATAGGCGTTTAACTTTTTACGAACTTGTTCACAATTCATAACTATGACTCTCCAATCAAATATATAAACGGGCAGCTCGCCCAAAACCCCCGCGTTAAATTTCTATTTTTCCAAGAAATTTCTAAGATATTCTTCAAGCAAAGCTCTGCCTCGGGCTAATAACCGCTCAATCGCCTTTTCAGTAACTTCCATGGTGGCGGCAATATCTCGATAACCCATGCCCTCATAGTACTTTAGGACAATCACCATTCGCTGGTTGTATGGCAACTTATCCAGAGCTTTCCGCACCGCCAAGTTACGTTCGATGGAGATTAATTTCTCCGGAGGGGTGGCTGCCAGATCGGGCGTTTCCAGTTGTTTGTCCGTGTAAACCGGTTGTTTCTTTGCCACTCGATCCAAACACAGGTGGGTTACAATACGGTAGAAGTAGGTACGAAAAGAGGCGGTGGGTCTATAGCGTTCGGCAGAGTCCAGAAGTTTGAGAAATGCTTCTTGAGCCACATCTTCCGCGTCCGTCTTATTACCAAGAAAACGATAGGAGATATTCCAGGCTGAATGCTGGTGCCGAAGGACAATCTCTTCAAAGGCATTAAGATCGCCTCTACCGACTGCCAGCATAAGTTCTTCATCATTGGGCATTTCTCGCACTCTTTACCTACCAGAAAAGTGTCGACTTCACAGTTTCATATTATTCCTTTGCCACATCAGCTTTTTCCCAGTAGAAATTTTCGCTCTCCTTCCCCTGTTTTTAACTTTGCTGCGTTAGTTAACGGCAGCAATTATAGCCGTCTTTCTCTATCTTCATTGCGTACTCAAATATGCCCATAATTTATGTCTCTCAGTAAATGATTATTAATATCCCGTGTGAAATAAGCTATCTAAAAACATCTAAAGTTTAAGCATACTTCCCTTCTACCGCTCATTAAGATGAATTGTTCCTGTATTTTCTTAAACTTTTTCACATTTAAGTGCAAATAAAATCCTGGCAGAAATTTAAAACCCTCAACCCTGAGTTAATGCGTGGGTATTTGACGGAAAGAATTACCGGCAAATGCGGAACTGTCTCCCCAGATAAACAATGAATCAAACATATGCTGTAATCCAAATTTTTTATTCGATATTGCCATGTTACTGAGAACTTAATTTACACTTGAGGCGTATTAAATTATGATACAGCTTTTAATCTGACGATGGAATTGGACTTTATTGCTGGAGAAAAAAGTTGACTACTTCCCAAACAGAAAACCCACTGTTAGCACCTCTAAAAGAAAACCTTCAAAGCGTTATTTACGGCAAAAGTGAATGTATCGATGTAATGATAGTCAGCCTGCTGGCTGGCGGGTCCGTATTGATTGAAGACGTGCCGGGTGTGGGTAAAACAACGCTGGCAAAAGCGCTGGCCAGGAGCATTGATGCGAAATTCCGGCGAGTGCAGTTCACACCCGACCTGTTACCTGCGGACATCTTAGGCTCTTCCATCTACAATCCAGTCAGCGGGGAATTCAGGTTTGATCCCGGCCCTGTATTTTGTAATATCCTCCTGGCG
>JASFMF010000200.1:0-4693 GCA_050117705.1 Phycisphaerales bacterium | reverse complement strand
TTGAGGTTTTAGACATTCCATTTAATAGCGCCCAGCAATTCACAGAATCACCTGAACTATCATGCCAAAGCAAATCTGTTGTTCCAGCAGGAGGATCTACAATAGGCCAATTATAATTTGCATTTGCCGGGGTATAACCATTTGTAACCTGTATGAAATAGAAGTCAACCCACCCCTCACCAACAACATCAGCTTCCCATGTGAAATTAATAAGGTAGGGCTTGCCATCGTTGAAATTGTAAGTTGTACGTACCCATGCATCGTGACCGTAAGTATTACCAGAGGTTGGACCCCAAACTCTGGTTTGTAGGTAACCATCGGCACTATCGATTTCCTCGTGCGAGTAATCCCAACTCCCACTAGGCACCCCTAGATAGGAACGCTTTTCCCCTCCAAGAACCCACAAACTCGTATCAATGACTCCATCTTCAAAATCATCCGAAAAGTTCGCCACTGACGTACTGGGCGCAAACAATATAAATCCACATAGGGGAATTAAAAAATATAACCTTTTCATCTCTGTCCTCCAAAAATTGTGTGGCTCTTCTTCATTAATTTGAAAACCCTCGATACCTAAAAGCAAATATATCATCTCATAGGCATACCTCCTTTCCGATTCTTCCTCTCCCTTGTACATCCTTGTTGAAATCGAAAAACCGCTTTGTTCCTTAGGTGGAATCTTAGAAAAGAATAAATCAAGAAGCTTTCCTCACCATTCCTCGACGCATGGTAAGAGCGTATAGAAATGACGTAAGAATGTCAAGACAATTATAGGTCTACTTATAAATTTTCTCTGTACGTGAATTACCTATTTTTCAACGTATGTATTTATGCTTTTGGAGGATTGTGCAGGCTCAGGCCAAAGGCATCTTCAACTGATTCTTTAAGAACCTCTGAAACGGTCGGATGCGGGAAGCTGATATCGGTAATTTTTTCATTCGTGCCTATCAGAGCCCTCGCAGGGCCAATCATCTCGGTTACGATAGCTCCGACCATCGTAACACCTAATATTTTTCCGGTAGAGTTATCCGTTACTACCCTCACCTCGCCAGTAGTTTCGTTATGTGCTACACTGCGGCCGTTAGCTTTGAAAAATGACCTTCCGACACTAATATCAAGACCCTGCTCTTTACAGGTCTCTTCGCTTTTCCCAACGGATGCAACTTCCGGAAATGTATAGACCGCTCTCGGAATAAGTGAGTAATCTGCTATTTTTTCATCGCCCCCTGTGGCATTGACCGCCGCGACTTCGGCTTCAGCAAATGCACCATGAGCTAAATACGTCGTACCTACGGCATCGCCAATGGCATAGACGCCAGAAGCATTTGTTTCTAATTTCTCATTAACTGCAATGGCAGGGCCATTCATTTGTAAATTCAAAACCTGTTTGGTTTCTTCATCAACAAAAGCCGTACGCCCCACAGAAACAAGCACTTTCTCAGCCTCTATTGTCTGGCCGTTTTCAAGGAGCACTTTTGCAGGCTTATCTGTTTTATCAACCGAAGTTACTTTCTGGCTGGTTAACGAATCAATACCGAGTTTTTTAAATTCGCGCTCCAGCAACCGCCCCACCCACTGGTCCTCCATAGGAATTAATCGAGACAATGCCTCCACTATTGTCACCTTAGTTCCCATTGATGCATAGACACAGGCCATCTCACAACCGATTACTCCACCGCCTACAATTACCATAGAGCCGGGTATTTGCTGCAGACCTAAAGTCTCTTTACTGCTTATAATGGTCTGGCCATCAAACGGAATTGTCGGAATCTGGCTCGGTTGTGAACCGGTCGCCAGGATTATCTTACCCGCCTGAATCTGTACAGAGCCGGAATCTGCTTCGATCTTGATTTGATTAGGTGCCGTGACTACAGCCCTGCCCGGAATAATCTCTATTTTGAAACTCTTCATTAATCCCGTAAGGCCTTTTCTAAACCCACCAACGACGGCATCTTTTCTCGCCTGAATATTCGGCCAGTTCGCTGTTGCCGATGTAACATCAATGCCCATCTTCGCTGCGTGTTTTATCAAGAGTAATGTATGGGCTGAAGCAAGCAGTGTTTTCGATGGAATACACCCACAATTCAAACAAGTACCACCAATAAAGCTCTTTTCAACAACTGCTACTGAAGCTCCTCTTTGTGCACATCTGATAGCAGCGGCATAACCACCCGGGCCGCTACCTATTACAACAACATCAAAGGTATCCGCCATAATTCAAGTTCCCTTTTATACTTAATCAATATACGTATTATAGATTAGAAACTAATCACCCAAATTAAAGTATTCCGTAGCTATCTGATTTATATAATCACCAATTGCCAGCGAAGCCGTAGCGGCCGGAGATGGCGCATTTAAGACATGGATTGAATTTCTCTGTCTTTCTATTTTAAAATCATCAATCAATTCGCCAGTCGGTCCAAGGGCCTGAGCACGCACTCCGGCCTTTCCGGGCCTTATATCCTCAGCGCTAAGCGAGGGTATAAGCCTTTGCAATTGTTTAAGGAATAGCTTTTTGGAAAACGCCCTTTTGTATTCGCCTAATCCGTATTTCCAATTCCTCAAAAACATTTTCCATAGGCCGGGATAAGTCAAAGCATCCCAAGTATCCTTAAGGTTAAAATCCGTCTTGCCATAACCTTCTCGTTTGAACGAGAATACCGCGTTAGGGCCACACTCGACTGTGCCGTCTATCATTCTGGTAAAATGAACACCTAAAAATGGAAAATCCGGGTCCGGTACCGGATATATAAGACCCTTGACTTTTTCCTGAGCTTCTTCCGTTAGCTCGTAATAATCACCACGGAAGGGTATTATCCTAACCCTGGTCTGCACAGCATCCATTTTGGCTATTCTATCAGATTGTAGCCCAGCACAATTGATAAGATACTTCGCATCGAAGGCCCCTTTGTTTGTTTTAACCTTCGTATAGAAATCATGCTTGTCAAAACCGATTACCTTATGCGAAAGCAGGACTTTATTACCCTGCCCTTTCCTTTCTATTAATTCAGCTAATTTTTCCGCCACCCTGTTAAAATCTATAATACCCGTACAGGGCACTTTTATTCCCGCAATACCGGTGCAAAACGGCTCGATTTGCTTAATTTCATCCGGCCCTATTTTTTCAATGCCTTCTATGCCGTTTTCTATGCCATTTTGGAAAATCTTCTCCATATTAGGCAGTTCCCTATCCTCGGTCGCTACGATTATTTTTCCGCATATCTCGAAAGGGATTCGACATCTTTTAGCAAAAGTAACAAGTTCTTTTCGTCCCTTAGCACAGGTTTGTGCCTTATTAGAGCCGGGTTTGTAGTACAATCCCGAATGAATTACCCCGGAATTATGGCCAGTTTGATGGGCCGCCAGTTGCTCTTCTTTTTCCAATACAGCAATACGAGTATTGGGATGGCTAAGCGCAATTTTATAAGCCGACGCAAGGCCGACTATCCCACCTCCCACCACAACAATATCAAAATCAGTACTTTCCTTCATTAAACAGAACCCTAACTTCATTAAAAACAAACTATTAGCCCATACAATAACCGAAATAACGTAACTCGTCAACCAGGAACCCCACTCCAATATATCCAACGATTAAAAGCAGATTTAGAAATGAACTAAAAGAAAAGAAACTGTTATGACCAACTTCCAGTAGTACCTTCAGTTAAGAATACTACTTTTTTCCTGGGCTACATATCGGGGATTACGACATCGTAGAAATGGCCGGTCGGGCTTAATTTGAAAACATAAATAAGGCCTTCCCTCAATTTCGAATAAACAACATTTCCGTAGATTGCCTCGATGTCATATTGTTTTAACTTCTCCTTGTCATTCGCAAGCTCCCAGATACTTGACCAAAACATCTGCCTCTGTTTTATTGGCAGTGCTTCAAGCAAATCACCATATCTTAAAGGCTCTGCGCCCGGCTGTTCTATCACAAAGCCTTTTTCGGGAGCCATTTTTTCTCCATAAACTCTCCTCCAGAGATATAATGCCCTCGTTTTGCCGTCCATAACCATCTTATCGCCGAACTTTACAATTAATGCGTCAAAATGAACGATATCACCCTCGATTGTGTACTCCTTCTCCAAGATT
The DNA here is from genome assembly GCA_050117705.1 of Phycisphaerales bacterium. Taxonomy (GTDB): domain Bacteria; phylum Planctomycetota; class Phycisphaerae; order Sedimentisphaerales; family Anaerobacaceae; genus NIOZ-UU13. The sequence continues at coordinate 598 of JASFMF010000200.1, read as the reverse complement.
TTCTTTAGTTTATCATCTCTGGCAGTCTCAACAAATTTAACAGTAGTAAAAAGCCGCCCGTCTTTCGTCTCCTGTGCGACTATCTTTGCATAACCTATTTGCTCTTCTTCCGTAAGATTAGTTATCGCCTGCTTGAGATGTTTATTCTCTGTTAAAAGCTGGTGTATTGTAACTGCACCGTGAAACAGACCACTTCCCAGATATGCAAAAGCTCCAAGACATACCATAACTATAATAAAAACCAAGTATTTTAGTTTTTTACGTTTCAGGACCACTTCGATTTTTCTCTCAGAGATACTATTAATACAGGTATAAACACCTTCCCTAAATTTATCATCGGCTCTTTTGTCCCAGCTCCAACAATTTTATTTAATCAAATCAAATGGATAAACATAAAGGCACAAAAGTATAATCCTCTGTGCCTTTGGTTCCGAATTCTTAAATTGAAAATTAATTTTCAGTTATTCTTCCTGCATATACGGATAACGGAAGTCTCTCGGTGGAAGAAACGTTTCTTTAATCGCACGCGGTGAGACCCACCGTTCCAGGTTAAGCCAGCTACCGGCCTTATCGTTCGTGCCTGATGCCCGTGACCCGC
>JASFMF010000199.1:0-4703 GCA_050117705.1 Phycisphaerales bacterium | reverse complement strand
CGTCATATCCGACGGGGGGAAAATTACAAATTATAACGGCTACCTCGGCTACAATTCGAACAGCTACGGCAGTTTGCTCGTGACCGGAGAAGGCTCTCTTTGGGAGAATTCCAATGATGTTCATATTGGATACTCCGGTGAGGGAGACATGAAAATATCAGATGGAGGCTCAGTTTCAAATCTGTACAGCTACCTCGGTTATTTCTCAGGCAGCAAAGGTGAAGTCACTGTGAGCGGCCCAAATGCAGTCTGGAATACACTAAATCACCTTTATGTCGGTTTCCAAGGTGAGGGTGAAGTAATAATTTCCGACGGTGGAAAAATAACAAGTTCGGAAGGCTATATCGGTGTATACGATAGCAGTACCGGTTCAGTTACAGTCACCGGAGCGGACTCATTATGGGAAAATTCTGACACACTCTCAATCGGACATGAGAGCGACGGTACTATGAACATATTCGATGGCGGTAAAGTTACAAGCACAGAAAGCTACATCGGACACACATTAGGTGGAACCGGTAACGTTTCTGTCGATGGAATAGATTCTCTCTGGGAAAATTCCGGAAATCTCTACGTCGGCTATGAAAGTGTTGGAAATATGACAATCTCTCACAGTGGAAAAGTAACAGATGCCAACGCCTTTATTGGCTATGAAGCAGACAGTATAGGAAGCGTCAATGTTTCTGTCGCCGACGTAAATGCTCCCCCCCCCACCTGGGAGAATTCCGGAAATCTCGTCGTCGGCTACGAAGGCACTGGTGATATGACAATTTCAGAAGGCGGTATGGTTACAGATTCCAATGCCTATATCGGCTATGGCAGATTCAGCACCGGCACTGTGACTGTAACTGGAACAGACTCACAATGGCAAAGTTCGGAAAACCTATATGTCGCTTATGACGGCACCGGCAGCATGACCATTTCCGACGGCGGTAAGGTTATGAGTAAAAACAGCTATGTCGGCTACGATGTGAACAGTGTCGCCGACGTGAACGTCGCCGGAGCAGACTCTCTCTGGCAGAATTCCGAAAACCTATACGTCGGTTACAGAAGCGCAAGCGACATGACTATTTCCGACGGCGGTACAGTAACAGCTCTTGATTCCTATATCGGATATGCAACAGGCAGTGAAGGCAGTAGTGTCACTGTAACCGGAGCAGATTCTCAATGGGCAAACTCAGAAAACCTCTATGTCGGTTACGTAGGTAGCGGCGGCATGACTGTTTCCAACGGCGGTACAGTCACCGGAACCAACGCTTACATTGGATATGAGATAAATAGCGCCGGCACTGTGACCGTAAACGAACCAAATTCACTGTGGGAAAACTCAGAAAATCTATATGTTGCTTACCGTGGCACCGGCGATTTGAATATTTCAGACGGAGGTAAAGTAAAAGGAGCTAATGCCTATATAGGATACGAGGCAAACAGCCTCGGTACCGTGACCGTAAGTGAACCAAACGCACTGTGGGAAAACTCGGAAAACCTATACGTGGGTTACGGCAGCAACGGAAGCATGAGCATTTCAGGCAGTGGAAAAGTTACAGATGCCAACGCATATATCGGATATAAGGCAAACAGTACCGGTAGTGTTTCTGTAACCGATGTAAACTCACTCTGGGAGAACTCAGAAAACCTTTATATAGGCTACAGCGGTACCGGCAACATGACTATCTCAAACCATGCTAAGGTTATGGACACCAACGCATATATCGGATACAATGCTGACAGCTTCGGCACGGTAACCGTAAGCGGACCAAATTCGGTTTGGGAAAACACCGGCAACCTTTATATTGGTGGTAGCGATACAGGCCACGGTGGTTCAGCACTGCTCAACGTCAAAGACGAAGGTGTTGTCCAGGCAAGTAATATCACAAACTGGAGTACAGGCACTATCATGGGGGATGGTACTCTCAAAACCGATAAGCTCACAAATAAAGGTGTTATCAAACCGGGCAATTCTATCGGCACACTTACAATAGACGGTGATATGACTATAGATACCGGCAGCATTCTTGAAATCGAGTTTGAAACCGGCGACGAAGGCGAATCCGACAAACTCCTTGTCACAGGTGACCTGGACATCCTCGGAGGCAAGGTATTGGCTTTAGCCTCCGGAACCGCCATTGGCTCGCAGGAATATACTATTATCGAGGCCAACTCTGTTACAGGCACATTCGACCTTTTAGAAACGGTATTGCTTGATGTTACACTCGGTTATGAAAGCAATTCCGTCCTGATGAATATCACCGCGATGCCCTTCGATGATCCAAGCCTGGCACTGACTAATAATCAAAAGGAATTGGGCTCGGCTTTACAACAGATAGCTAACAGAGGAGGTAATTCGGTCACAGCCGCACTTCAACGTCTTGGCAACCTTGGCGAACTTAGTAGTGTTTACACCCAGCTGGCCGGTCTCTCAAGGCTCTCGCTCGCTCCTGCTACAATCGCAGGGACATCCAAATTCACAAACACTGTCGCCGGCAGATTCCAAAATTTGCGTCTGGGTATAGCCAAAGAATCGGGTAGCGGCCAGTTGTTTGCCATGGCCAAGTCTCTGGAATCTTTCGGCCAAACAAGTGCCACCGATGCGAATCCAGGCCCTTATAATTACGCCTTCGGCAATGGTACAAGCTTCTTTAATGACCAGCTCTGGGGTATATGGTGCAAAGGATATGGCGTCTTCGGTGATAGAGACGCCGAAGGCAGCGATGTACCCGGCTTTGATTACAGTGTCAAGGGCGCAGCATTTGGCCTGGATTATCAGCTTAATAAAAGGTTAATAGTCGGTATTACCGGTGGTTTTTCGAATGGAGACGTAGAGTACACCTCCTCAAAAGATGAAAGTGAAGTATCCAGCACAGCAATAGGCGTATATGCAACCTTAAACACGAACAATTGGTACGTCGATACAATACTGAATTTCTCAGACCTCGAATACGAAACGAAACGCCACATTGACATGACATCCGAAAAACTCACAGGCACATTTGACGGACTTGAAATCACCGGTTACATCGAAGGTGGCTATAATAAGCATCTTGGTAAAACCTGGATTCTCCAGCCTTCAGCATCTTTACAGTTTACTTATCTTGACCAGGACGGTTATAAAGAAACCGGGGGACCAAGTGCTCTTAAATTTAAAGCTCAGGACTATGAATCCATACAAGGCTCAGTGGGCACTAAGCTGATAAAACGGCTCGATAAAAATAAGAGCGACGGAGTTTGTTCAGTGATCGAACTCAGAGGTCGCTACGTATATGATTTGGGTGATACTGAATCACAAGTCGACGCAAGTTTTGCCAGTGACCCGGGAACAGTCTTTACAATCAGTGACGAAGGTGTCGCCAGAGACAGCATGGTATTTGGTATAGGTTTTCATTCAGAAATCAATGATAACACCAAGTTATTCATAGACTATGACACAACTTTCAATTCAGACCAGAACTATCACATCATAAGCGGTGGTTTTCAACATCGATGGTAGTAGTCTGATATCTCGACTAAATCAACTAAGGCCTTATTCGGAGATTAAAATCTCCGGGTAAGGCCTATACTTATTTTATCAGCCGACGCTGTATGCTGGCACTCAAAGGTGGGGAATATTTTATTATTTGTATGTTGATATAGTTGTAATCCTATATCAATAAAGCCGGCTTATCACCCCAACATAGCTTCTGAATATCTCCCGCTACTATCTCGGCAATGATTTTTTCCTCTTCCGACAATATCGTTGGCTTAATGGTATGCCGGTTTGATTGCGTTTGTGGTTTCTTATTTGGAGTTTTTGCTTTTTGGCCGGGCGCTTTCCTTCTCACCCCAGTAATTTTCCGTTGTTCGGCCATAATCTGCGCGGCCAAGTCAAATTTCGGCACTTCATCTCCTCGCTGGTCCCAATCATCATTGCTTGAGACATTTTGTTCAACAAAAGCCGCATCTTCACGTAAAATCCATTTCTGGTTGGCATTTGTATTATATGGCGGCACTATATCCTCCGCTCGAAGGATATCAGTATCGTCGTATTTGTTACTATCGCTCATGCTCATCGCCACAATTTCCTCTTAATCATCAACTATCTTATGCAGGACCAATTGAAAGCTGCGTAAAATCGCCCGGATTAAACTGCTCTAACAGCGACTGAATATCAGCAAGGGTTACGGCTTTAACTGCATCGACATCATCCTTAACAGTACGATACTGCTGTAAATATAACCAGTTGCCCCCCAATTGATCAAGCCGGCCCATTGGCAACTCATTCTTAATAACCAATGCGCTCAATACCTTGTTTTTCGCTTTTCTTAACTCATCTTCGTTTATACCATCTTCAGATAAACTTTGGAAGATACTACTGACGGTATCAAGTACTTTATTTACATTATCACTACCGCATCGGATATAGCTATAGAATGCCCCTGTGCCATCCATTGCTCCGAACTGCATTGCTGCCGCTTCGGCTAATGCTTTGTCAACAAGCTCCCAGAAAAATCGTGACCCGACTTCGTCACCAATAATAATACCTAAAAGCGAAGCGGCAAATCTCCTCGGATCCTGAGCCGAGACGCCGTTATTCATCAAACAGATGTGCTCTCGGACCAGATGAGCTTTCTCAATCCGCTGTTTGGCTCTGCTCCCCTGACAGTGTTCGAGTTTTCGCTCGGCCGTTTGCTCACGTTTCCATTGACCGCACAACTGTTCAGCGACCG
>JASFMF010000198.1:0-4707 GCA_050117705.1 Phycisphaerales bacterium | reverse complement strand
GCACTCATAGCCGCTATTGTTTATCCAGACCCTGTCAAATAAGAGTATTGGCAGTTTCACCTTTGTTTTGTCTGATATCAGTTACATCTCACTTTTCTCGTGAAATCTGCGCTATACTTGGCTAAAATGGTGTCAGAATGGGTATTTTTAAGCTAAACAATGAGTATAAGCCGGCCGGCGACCAGCCGCGAGCCATCGAAAGGATTGTTGAGGGACTGCGCTCGGACAAAAAGTTCCAGACACTAATGGGTGTTACAGGTAGCGGCAAAACCTTTACGATGGCTAATGTTATAGCACAACATGACCTGCCCGCCCTTGTTATCTCACACAATAAAACGTTAGCTGCCCAGTTATACGAGGAATTCAAAGAGCTTTTTCCGGAAAACGCAGTTGAGTATTTCGTCAGTTATTACGATTACTATCAGCCCGAGGCATACATTCCTCAGCGTGATATCTACATAGAAAAAGATGCATCGAAAAATAATGACCTCGACCGGCTCCGTCTTTCAACCACTACCAGTTTGTCGTTGAGAAATGATTGTATTATTATTGCTTCGGTCTCCTGTATATTCGGCCTTGGCTCACCGGAAGATTATAAAGCCAGTGTTGTAGGTGTTCGCACAGGTGAGCAATGTAACAGGAATGATTTGCTTGGCCGATTGGCCGACATCCAGTACACCAGAAACGATATCGATTTTGCGAGGGGGACATTCAGGGTGCGCGGCGATGTAGTTGAAATATATCCTTCTTACGAATCCTTTGCAGTGCGCATTGAATTCTTTGGCGATGAAATAGAAAAGATAAGCTATATAAATCCTATATCCGCCGAGACACTCGCCGTTGAAGACCAGCTTTTTATATACCCGGCCCAGCATTACATTATGCCATCAGAGAGAATCGGCTCAGCAGTGGACAGCATAAAGACCGAGCTTGAACAGCGATTGGCTGAGCTCCGAGGACAGGCTAAACTGCTTGAAGCACAACGGCTTCAGGCTCGAACAATGTACGATATTGAAATGATGCAGGAGATTGGCTATTGCAGCGGGATTGAAAATTACGCTAGACATTTGGCCGGTCTTTCGCCCGAGGCAAGACCCTATACTCTTATTGATTATTTCCCAAAGGATTTTCTTTTATTCATTGACGAATCCCATGTTACCGTCCCACAGTTGCGTGCAATGTGGGCAGGGGACAGGCATAGGAAAGAAACTCTGGTTGAGCACGGTTTTAGACTTCCCAGCGCACTGGACAACAGGCCTTTACGCTTCGAGGAATTTCAGGAAAGCTGGGCGAAAGTTATTTTTGTGTCGGCCACACCGGCACCGTTCGAACTGGAAAAATGCAATAACGAAGTCGTAGAACAAATCATAAGGCCAACCGGCCTTCTGGACCCTGAAATCTTTGTTCATCCGGCCGGCAACCAGATACCGCATCTTTTGGGCGAAATTGAAAAGCGTGTTGAGGTGGGGGAACGAACACTTGTTACGACTCTGACAAAAAGAATGGCTGAGGACCTTGCCGGCTTCATTACAAAAAAGGGTGTTAAATGTCGTTATCTGCACAGCGAAATTGATACCATTGAGCGAATTGAAATACTGCGTGATTTACGTAAAGGCCAATTCGATGTGCTGGTAGGAGTAAATCTATTGCGGGAAGGTCTGGATTTGCCGGAAGTTTCGGCAGTCGCCATTCTTGATGCCGACAAGGAGGGGTTTCTTCGAAGCCAGACTTCACTGATACAAACTATTGGCAGAACTGCACGAAATATTAATGCTACTGTCTTTTTGTATGCTGATAAAGTCACACCATCCATGCAAAAAGCTATTGACGAAACGAACAGACGTCGTAAAATTCAGTTGCAGTACAATAAAGAACACAATATTACACCCGAAACGATAAAAAAAGAGATCCGTAAAAGTTTAACCGAGCAGATAAAGGCAAGGCAAACCGCACGTCAGGCGGTTCGTTTTGGCGATTCTGAATATGAGAAGGTCGAATTAGCTTCTCTGATTGAAAAAGAGATGCTCGAAGCTGCAAGAAGCTTAGATTTTGAAAAGGCGGCTTTCCTGAGAGATCAGTTGAAAGAACTGAAGGAATTGCCGGAATTGGTTCTTGTTAATTCAAAGAGAAAGAAACGTGATTTTTTAGCTACAAAAAAACAGAAAAAATATAAGAAAAAGAAGGCTCCTTAACCAAAAATTATAAAAAGAAAGAACAGACAGAAATGAAGAAACTTAATATCGCAAAAGCTCGCTCCCTTATTCAAATGGCAATTGAAGAAGATTTGGGCAGTGGTGATAAGACAAGTGAGCTTTTATTCAAAAAGGATACTCTGGCGAAAGCAAATATCATTTCCCGAGAAGAAATAGTCGTATCCGGGATGGAAATTGCCGCAGAGATTCTCAAGGGTTATGACGAAAAACTTCGATTGAAAATAAATATCAATGACGGTGAATCCGCCCACGTTGGAAGCAGGCTTGGTACAATCAGCGGTCCCTTGCGTTCAATGCTGACTGCTGAACGAGTTATGTTGAATTTTCTCCAGAGGCTCAGCGGGATAGCCACTACAACGATGAAATATGTTCGTGCTGTTCAGGGTACAAAAGCAAAGATTTTCGATACTCGAAAGACAATGCCGGGCTGGCGGATCCTCGAAAAGTATGCTGTGCGTTGTGGTGGAGGTTATAATCATCGCCTCGGCCTGTATGATGGTATTCTTATTAAAGATAACCATCTTGCCCAGTTAGGTAGAAACTTCCAGCCAAAATTACGAAAAATAATCTCAGAGGCTAAGAAGCTAAAAGGCGTCAAATTTATTGCCGTAGAGGTTGACCATGTGGATGACCAGCTTAACTATGTACTGAAAATACCTGGCATTGATATGGTCCTGCTCGATAATATGGGGCAATGGCAGCTAAAACACGCCGTTGATATGCGGAACAAAATGTGTGGCAGGAATAAAAAACCATTACTCGAGGCCTCCGGTAATATAACATTAAGTAACGTTTCAGCTATAGCTCAGTGCGGAATAGACCGAATCGCCGTGGGGGCAATAACTCATTCGGCCAAGGCCGTTGATATTGGACTCGACAGGTAGTTTTATTATGTCAGCAGCCGAACTACTTGATCCTGATATAATAAAAGCCAATCTCAAAACAAAGCGCATAGGCAGAAAAATCGTTGTCTATGACAGCACATCAAGCACGAATGACGTCGCTCGACGATATGCACAAGATAAAGTAAACGATGGTCTTGTTATATTCGCTGAAGAGCAAACTGCCGGTAGAGGCAGGGCGGATAACAAGTGGTATAGCAACCGTTCTGAGAGCATTCTTTGTTCGATAGTTTTAATTGGCAGCAAACTAAATGCGGAGTTGCCTTCACTAACTTGCGCAGTAGCTGTGGCTGAGGCCATCGGTGAATCAGCCAAAGGCCGGGCGCAAATTAAGTGGCCGAATGACATAGTTCTGAATGGTAAAAAAGTTGCAGGTATTTTACTCGAATCGCAAATAAATGACGGCAGCAATATATATATCATTGGTATCGGAACAAACTGCCATCAAACAAAAGATTCCTTTCCCCCCGAGCTTCGACCAATCGCCACAAGCATAGACATTGAGAGCGGCTCTGTTACCGACCGAATCTCCTTAGCCAAAAGACTTCTTACTTCAATGGAAAATTGGCTTGAGGTGGCGGCCCAAAACAGTGAAAAAGTGATAGACCAATGGCGCAACTTAAGCATCCAATTGGGTCACAGAGTTAAATTACTCTATAATGGTAAAGAATTTGCCGGTAATTGTATTGGTGTTGACCCTGAACAAGGCTTAGTCATCCAGTTGGATTCAGGCGGTGTAAGAATATTCGGTGCTGCACATACGACCATTCTCAAGTGATAACATTAAGTTTCGCTTTTTACCTCTTTCTGATATTATATTGCTGATTTTAAGGTATTTCCGAATAAATTTATAAAGATGGCTAAGTATAAAACTAAAAGTCTGTTCGCGGATGAAAAGCCCGAAGTAGAGATACTTTGTAGTCATATTATTCGTATTGCATTTGAATCGGCTGCGGATATGGAGTTCGACTATTTTGTTCCCGACCAGCTCTGGCCTATACAAACAGGCCAGAGAATTGAAGTACCATTCGGTAGAAAAAACAAACTCGAAATTGGTTTTTGTACCTGGTCAGATGTTCCGCCCGAAGAGTCTTTTATAGCTCAAGGCAAAGGTAGAAAACTGAAGATAGTAAAAAGTGTGATCGATAAAGAGCCGCTATTGAATTCCGAGCTTATGGAACTGGCCAGGTGGATAAGCGGCTATTATGTTTGTCCACTCGGGCAGGTACTTGCGGCCATGGTACCATCGGCGGTTAAAAAGGGCGCAGGTGTTAAAACACAGAAGTGCGCTTACCTGACACTTGGCGCAGCAGATATTGATGAAACGGTCGAACAATTGAGAGGCAAAAAGCAAAAACAAATCATTCAGTTTCTAAACGGCAGGGGGGCTTCGAGTACGGACGAAGCTGTGGAGATACAGGATTTACTGGAGGCTGTTGGCTGTGGTAATGAGCCAGTTAAAAGATTGGCGGAAAAACAGATTATAAAAATAACTTACAGGACAATCCTAAAGTCTCTGCCTGTTATACCTAAAGGTTTATCATTACAAACAGGGAAGGTGATTCTCAATCAGGACCAGCAAAAGGCACTGG
>JASFMF010000197.1:0-4722 GCA_050117705.1 Phycisphaerales bacterium | reverse complement strand
CGTATAGCCATCGCCGATTCCGTATCGCAGCTTGATAATTTCGCGTTCGCGGTATGAAAGCGTTTTCAGCACAACATCTATTCTGTCTTTGAGCATTTCCTGAGTTGCGGACGCCACCGGCGAATCGACCTCATCATCTTCGATGAAATCACCGAAGTAGCTGTCTTCACTTTCGCCAATGGGTCTGTCGAGGCTGATGGGATGCTTGGAAATCTTAAGCACCCTGCGGGTTTCTTCGATGCTCATCTTGGCTTCCTCGGCGATTTCTTCGATAGTTGCTTCTCTGCCTAATTTTTGATGCAGTACTTTGCTGGCGGTTCTCAGCCGGCTCATAGTTTCTATCATATGGACGGGAATTCGGATTGTGCGTGCGTGGTCGGCAATAGCACGGGTAATCGCCTGCCGAATCCACCACGTAGCATAGGTGCTGAATTTATATCCTCTTCGGTACTCGTACTTGTCCACAGCCCTCATCAAGCCGGTATTGCCTTCCTGGATTAAATCCAGAAAGCTCAGGCCACGGTTGCGATACTTCTTGGCGATAGAGACAACCAGTCTTAGGTTTGCACTTGAGAGAGTTCGCTTTGTATTTTCGTACTGGCCGAAGACTTTATCCAGCACTTTCAATCTCTTATCGAGCTGTTTCGGCGTTTCCATTACCAGTTCGGTAAGGCCGTTAAGCTCCTGCTTCATCGCTTCAATGTCTTCGGTGGTTATCTGGTCGTTCGGGCCTGCTGCGATAGCCTGCTCTATCTGGTGCATCTTAGTGCAGATACCATGGAGCTTGTTTTTGACCGGCTGGATTCTGCTGGTTCGCAGACTAAGCTCTTCGAGCAGCGTTGCGATTTTTCGTTTGTTCCGGCGTATCCGCTTTGAAGCCTGCTTGGCTTCGTCTGTATCCTGGTCTGCGAGAACTTTCTTAAACAATGTCTGGTTTATAGCAAGTAGATTATCTGCTGTTTTGATATTCTCGGAGAGACGCTTTTTGATTATGCTTTTGGTAAATTGAGGAGCGGTGCCTACCTTGATTGTTCTGTCGAACGACATCGTGCCGTTGTGTACCTGTTGTAGTAAATCGAGCGAGTTCCTTGCACAATAGTCACACTGAAGCATTTTCCTTCTGAAGGCCATTCTTGCTATTTCAATTTTCCGCGCGAGAGAGATTTCGGACTTTCTCGTAAGCAGAGGTATCTGACCCATTTGAGTCAAGTACATCCTGATAGGGTCGTCAATCCGACGAGCGACATCCTCGCCGACCAGTTGTTTTTCAAGAAGTTCATCTTCTTTGGTCTGTTGATCCTTGTCGGATTCATCATCTGAAGTATCTTCAGAGGTTTCAAAATCTTCATCATCGGCCGGGGATTTATCGGCCTGCTGGGATTCGACATCGGTTTCGTCGACCAGAGTTATGCCCATTTCATCGATGGTCGCCAACAGCCGGTCCAGCCGACTGGGGCTGATAGCATCCTCGGGCAGGTCGTCGTTCATTTCCTCATAAGTGAGAAAGCCTTTTTGCTTGCCCTTTTTAATCAGCATTTTTATTTGCTGCTCAGGATCTCTGGTCTCAACAGTTGCTAACGGTGATTCGGCAATTTTTACTTTTTCAATTTTATTCGCTTTGTTTTTCTTCTTTCTTTTTTTTGCCACGTTTTTCATCCTTGTGTATATTTAATAAGACTAAACCATCATCGAACATAACATTTAATATTATCCCCGTCCCCGGCAGAATCCGAACATGGATGTATATTTCAGTGTACGGCTGCCGGTGGGGATTGTTCACTACACCATACCAACGTTGTGAGGATTCTCCTTTCCGGTACTTTCATGGATTTTCCGTAGAAACTGTTCGGGATTCTCTATTGTTTCAATTTTAGCGTCCTGTCTTTGCGCTTTATAACGCTCTATCGTATCCAAAGCCCCTTTAAGGCGGGATTGAAAGTTTCCTTTTTCCTCTCCGGCCTGACTTAATTCGACAATCGAATTACCAAGCTCTACGGATTCAACTGAGGCCAAGATACGGTTCAATGAAATATCCGTATCGGTGCTTAGTTTTTCGAACAGCATTTCAGCAGTTTGCTTCAATATCGGTACATCGAAGATGTCCGCTGAAATTTTTCGTTTAGCAATCTTAAACAGCTTCGGCTCATTCAGCAGTACTTCGAGGATTTCCCGCTGGGCTTTGGCAAAAAGACCCCGGCCGTAATCGGTGGCCCGGATTTTTTGTTTTTCATCACTATAGCTTGCGGCCCTTTGTGCACGGACGATTCTTCTGCTCAGCTCAGTATTTATCTGCTTGGTGTTGAGGCCAATAATATTTGAAATCCTGTTGATTATTAAGCCACGGTCTATCGGCGTGATATTGCCTGCTGATAAGGCCGTGGCTATTGTTTGAAGATACTCTTCAATCGCCGCCCTTTTACCGGTAAGAGTGTCATCGCCGCTGAAGCTGGCATTCAACCTGTTCCACTTAAACTGGAAGACGTCAACCGCTTCCTCGATAAGCTGCTCGAATTGTTCTTTGCCAGCGGCCAGGATAAAATCGCACGGATCCTTACCGTCCGGAACGGAGGCAAGCCTTATATCTATACGCTGAGAAAGACAGACATCAAGCGCCCTGTTAGCGGCTTCTATACCGGCAACGTCACTATCAAAAACCAGAACCACCTTTTTGGCATAACGCCTGAGTATGCGTGCGTGGCCGGTTGTGAAGCTGGTCCCCAACGTTGCGATAACATTGGTGCAGCCGAACTGATTCGCCATTATGCAGTCGGTGTATCCCTCGGTGACTATGGCCGTGCCTGTGGAGACGATTTGGTGACGTGCCTGCTCCAGACCGTACATTGAATTGCTCTTGTCGAACAGGGCTGTTGTTGGCGAGTTCAGATATTTGGCACCGGTGTCGTTCAGGGTTCGTCCACCAAAGCCGATTACTCTGCCGGTGACATCGGTAATAGGGAACATCAGGCGGTTTATAAATTTGTCCTGATTTATAGTTGTAATCAGGCCGGCCTGTTCGAGTAGTTTGGTCGGGATGTTTTTCACTTTAGCTGCTTTGAGTAAATCATCGGTGGAATTAGTCGCTAAACCGAGTTGCCATTTCTTTGCACTTTGCGGTGTTATTTGTCTTTGAGCGAGATAGTCGCGGGTCTGTTTGCCTTTTTGCTCATCATTTAGGTTCTTCTGAAAATACTTAGAAGCCCAGGCGTTGACTCTTGCCAGTTGATTAGGATCGGCTTCCTGCGATGATGTAGAGCTTGGCCTTTTAACGGATTTGGCGGTTTGTAGTTTTATGCCGGCTCGTTCAGCCAGCCTTTCTATGGCCTGAGGAAAGGTAAGATTCTCACGCATCTGAACGAACTTGAAGACATCTCCACCGGCACCGCAAGCGAAACATTTGAATATCTGTTTAACGCTGTTAACGTTCATGCTCGGGCGGTGGTCATCGTGGAAGGGACACAGGCCGACCATCTCCCTGCCTTTTTTCTTAAGGCTGACGTGCTCGCTTATTACATCAACGATGTCACTGGCCTGCTGAACCTGTAATACCATATTGTTGTCAAACATCAATGCCATACTAAAATAATTCCACCCAAAAACCGTGGATATGCTTTACACCTCCCAGAAGTCCGCTTACGGCGAGCACCCCTGTTGATAATAGATAAATAACTACCATCCGACTACTTAAATATACCCATAAACGCCGAAAAGTCAAATCGCTCTCTGAAAAGCGGTTTTTAATGCTGTTAAAAGGCATTTTTGGCATGTAGGACATTTGGTAGATTCAGACAGATTGTAGAGGATGAAGCTTAGAGGGAAAGTAAAAAGTTAAAAGGTAAAATGTAAAACCACAACATAAAACTGAAAATAACCTATACGTAAAGCGCGTAGCTATGCTACAAGTACGCGCTTCACGTGCGAACATTTTCTTCCCCCGGCAAGTCTAATCTCAAAATCAAAGGAACCATATAGGTCCGCCATTTTAGAAAACTTGGTGCGCGAGGGGTTTTTCACAATTTTTCTTGATACAGAGAAAATAAAAGTCATAATAGAATCAGCATATGAGAGAATTTTCAAGATTGATTTGGAAAAACATTTATGTTTAAAATGGATCTATTAGCTAGGAAAAGATTTAGTAAATTATCATCTTATTCTTTAATAATCATGAGACGCTTATTAGTGCTTATCATTATATTTTCCCCCGTCTGTAATAGTTCATGTTGTCAAATCGCTGAATCTATCGCGAAAGGAGTTGCGGAGGGATTATCAGAGTCACTTGGAGAATTAATTGCTACCCACGTAGCTACTCAATTTATATCACTGGCGTTAACAGTTGAAGTTTTCTACCTTGAAAATGACAAATGGCCGAGTTCCCAGAAGGAATTAGTTGATTTTTGTTTTCAGAATAAATGGGATGATCCCGGAAATTATTGGAAATCGTGCAATGACTTCGATCTAAAGAAATTCGACGATGGCTCTTTAGAAATTAACTTCACAATAACCGCTCAGCAATCCGACGGCACCTCTACTACTATTCCAAGTTGTCTGAAAATTTCTAAACCATCCGGTGATAAGAAAGTTGCCCGCCAAGAATTAAACGAATTTCTAATAAAAAAGAAGCATATCGACAAGGCAGTTCAGGAGACTTTCTGAACGCTTGTTCCTTAGCCTGGTGTTGGCATTTGTTGTTTGTTTTTAATTAGCGTTTCTGCCCCCTTGCTGAGA
>JASFMF010000196.1:0-4726 GCA_050117705.1 Phycisphaerales bacterium | reverse complement strand
GTTTTCATTACTTCAACGAAGTGTTTATAGTCAACCGGTTTTACAAAATAGCCGGCTGCACCCAGCTCATAACTATCCATAATATCTTGTTCCGTCTCCGATGTAGTTAAAACCACTACGGGGATTTTTTTCAAAACTGAGTCGCCTTTGATTATTTTAAGAAACTCAAAACCGTTCATTTTCGGCATATTCAAATCTAAAAGAATAAAGAACGGCAACTCATTACCATCCTCCCGCAAATATTCCACCGCCTCTTCACCATCGACCTTATGCACAAGCTCGTTGGTAACATTAATATCTTTTAGAGCCCTCTGAGTTGTCATTGCATCGACATCATCGTCTTCAACTAAAAGTATTGGCTTCAAATTTAACATCTTTCAACTCCTATTTCCGCCTTCGGAAGTGTAAAGAAAAACGTACTACCCTGTCCCGGTTCCGACTCTACCCATATTTTGCCACCGGAAATTTCGATTATTTTTTTTACCATCGTAAGCCCAACACCTGTTGCTTCCCTCTCATCACGTCTCGTAAGCGTTTGGAAAATCTGGAAAATTTTTCCAAAATACTTTTCATCAATACCAGAGCCGTTATCAGATACGCTGAATTTAAACCAATCATCCTCTTCAACACAACTTATTCTTATCCAGCCCTGCGGTTTATCCATATGCTTTATGGCATTATCCACCAGGTTCTGGAACACCTGCGAAATACGAGTTTTATCGCAAATTACCAAAGGCAACTCATTTTCTATTGTTACTTCGACATTCTCCGGTACATCTATATCACTAATAACTTCACTAACAATAATGTTTAAATCCGTATTATCTTTAATCTCTTCAATCTGCCCTATTTCAGAATAGTGAAGAATACTGCTGATTTGGTTGCTCATCCGGACAGTCCTGTTTACAAGCTTATCAAGAAGCTCCTTTCCCCTCTCGTCCAACTTATCGGCATAATCCGCTGATATAATTCCTGTTAAGCTCCCAATCGCCCTCAACGGCGCTTTAAGGTCATGGGCCGTTACATAAGCAAAATCAGCAAGCTCTCTGTTCGTAATGCTGAGCTTTTCCACGGTTGCTTCAAGCTCCACATTTAAAAGCTGAAGAGCCTCCTCTGCCCTTCTGCGTTCTGTGATATCCCTGTCTGCTCCCCGATATCCAAAAAGATTTCCCTCGTCATCAATAATCGGCGTACCGTTTGTCTCCAAAATAACAGTGCTGCCATTTTTATGTACGTTAGGATTAATTAAGCCTCTAATACTCTCTCTGTTGGAAAAAGCCTCCAAGGCCGCTTTTCTTAACTCGTCTTTTACATCCGGAGCAAAAAAATCGTAAAAATGCTTCTTTTCCACAATCTCTTCCGGCTTATAGCCAAGTATTTCTTCCACAATAGGACTTGAATAAGTGTATAATCCTTCAGTATCAATCTCCCAAATCCATTCACCGGCATTTCCAGCAACCTGTTTAAATCTTTCCTCACTCCTTAATAAAGCCTTCTCCGCCAGCTTACGCTCGGTAATGTCACGGAATATGCCCTGCAGTACTTTCTTACCTCCAACTTCAAGCAGATTGGCCTTTATAGCAACCTCTCTTATCTCACCGGTTTTGGTAATAACCTGTGTTTCCAGGGTCTGGCCATGTTTTTCCCCAAGATGCTGTCCGAAAGTCTCGTGAAATTCTCCCCTATCCTTTTCCGGCGGATGAAGAATCAGATGAGATTTCCCAACCAGCTCTGATTTTTCCCTGTCGACTAATTCTGTTCCTGCGAGATTAACGTCAATCAATACGCCGGTTTCAGCATCAGCTACATAGATAGCATCTAAAGCCCCCTCAAATTGTATTCGGTATCTTTCTTCGGCCCTACGTAATCGTTCTTGTGCCTTTTTGCGCTCTTCAATCTCTCTATTAAGATTATCTATCGATGTTGTTGACTGGCGCAAGTTCTCATTCATCTCATTAAAAGACGCAGCAAGCTCCCCGATTTCATCCTGACTTTCAATATGCAGCATCTTGGTAAAATCTTTTTTATGCGCTATCTCCCGCATCATAGAGGCTATTCTTGCTATCGGATTTATTATTCCACGCACTACCACCAGAATGGTAATTGGTACAATTAACAGAATACCCACAAGGTATATCAAGCTTAAAAGTTTTATTATTTGTACCGTACCGGCTTTAGTGATATCTTTGGAATAAAGAGAAACTATCGCAGCAATACACTCTGAACCATGGTAAATGGGAAGAATCCCCTGAAAGTAGCTACCACCAACCAAGTCAACACTGTTAAATGTCACCGAATGGGCGGCCAGGGCATACCCTTGTTCGGCATCTTCAAGGCCGCGGAAGTCAAATTTCTTATAATCCGGGTATGTACCGGCTATCAAGGTATCCGCGGCAAAAATATTTATATCAGTCCCACTTAACTCAGACATCTTCTTAACAAAGGCATTATCAAGCTTTTGGGCCGTCATGATTGTGCCAATTCGCTTGGCTTCTATTCTCTCGGTTACAGGATTATAGTTCTTTCCCATGATGGGAACATATGCAACAAGACATAACGAACCTCCAATGAGTTTAAAATGAACTTCTTTCTTATCCGGCATCGCTTCGCTGAAATGATATTTAATACCTGCCGGCAAGCTGTCCTGTTTAAGCCATGACCGGCGCGTTAGCTCCTCATTCGGTTTCAACAACGCAATTTCGATAATCTCCCGATTATAAATATGCCCTAAAGTACTTCCATTTTCCTCAATAGCAATAAAAGACATCAAATCGCCATTAGTATCATAAATATTGGCTTTCCACATACCCGCAGTAATACCGATATCGTATATCCCTGTTGTTATTTTCACATAGGTGGGCCTCATTGTATCGTATTCAAAAAGTGGATTATTTTCTATAACATACTTGACCTTCCCTCCGATGTCACCCGATGAAGCCATCTGATTAGAATCGAACAGAAGTTTTTCCTGTCTTTCGGATATTGTGTAGCGAACGATATTTAATGTATTCTGAAGTAAAGTATGGGCCGTTTTTCGGTCTTGTTTACTAAGAATCACAGATACAACAACTGTGATAATAAGCATAACGGTGATAAATATCACCGGTACACCTATTAGTATTTTATTTTTCAGCGACTTTTTCATTTGAAAGTCTCTGTTTTGTCAGCTTTGACTCTATTCTGATTTATTTCTCATTAAAATTTTATCTTAAGACACGTTTATCAGAGCCTTCTTTAACGACTGTCCCACGGCGGCGCAACCTTGATTTTGAACTTCGAATATTCAAAGGGATAAACAATCTGCTGGTTTCCCTCCCACCACTGGAAACACGCAGGAGTAAAAAGTGCAATCCCCCTTTCGTCATAATCCACTTTGCCCATTACCGTATTAAATTCATTGTCTAAGACGGCCTGGCGAACCTTCGCAGAATCCAACGTACCGGCCTTCTCAATAGCCTGCCACAAAGTCTGGCAAACAGCATAATACATACCGGCACCTACTGAATGTTTACCGAACTCTTTATAGTAACACTCTCCTAACTCTTTGGCTTTCGGGAATGGATAATCCTCCGACCAAAATCCATCACAAAAGATATAGTCAGCGTCTTTGCCCAAAGCTTCATGAAACTCCGACGCCCAGGTGCCCTTAATTCCCTGGAAGAATTTAACACTAAAATTCATTTGCTTCATTTGACGCACCAGAGTTGCACTTTCCGGCACATTGGCAAAAAGAATAATCGCATCCACCCCCATCGATTTGGCTTCGAAAATCTGCGAGTAGTAATCCTTACTATCAATTTCCAAAAATTCCTGCAGCACGATTTTATACCCGTATTTTTCGGCAAGTGCCGCTAAGAGTTCAGCAAGTTGTTTGCCGTCCGTGCTGTCCTCTATAAAAAGAGCCGGTCTCTTAGGACGCCGGTCTTCGGGCAGGGAATTCCAAATTTCAAAAGGCGCGATGGAGGCAGATTCTATAGTAACAAAATACATAGTGCACCATTTGAAGTTATGTTTCAAAAAATCAGGAATCCAGACAACAGTACCGTGATAGTAGGTCTTATATTTTTCCGCCGTAATCATCCCCGGAATCACACCCGTTACTCCTATCTGGCCACTTAACATTAGATCGACCTTCGTTTGTGTAATTAGTCTTTCCACAACTTCAGCCGCTTTTATAGGGTCTGATTCATCATCTATCATGGCAAGACGCACAGGAAGTTTTCTGCCATATTCCTTTACATAGATACCTTTGCTTTTATTAATATCCTCTACGGCTTTTTCATAAGCCCACTTCTGCTCTGCCCCTACCAGGGACCCGGCCCCGCTAAGAGGCAGATGTGCACCAATGAGTATCTCGGTTTTCTTGCTTTCTGCAAAAACGGGATGGATGGTCAAAGTAATCAAGCAAAAAAGACAAAGGCATGTCAGCCAAAAGGTCTTATTTAATGTCCCTTTCATTATGATTTTCTCCATCTTCTGAACTCTATTTTAAGTTTAGAATCTGTAGGTCACGTTTATACCTGACCAAAGCTCATTTTGAGTATTGACCGTTTCTTCCATGGATATTTGATAGTTCAGCATCGGTGTTATAGTCAAATTTCCTTTTTGTATGCTTGTGCTTATGCCCAGAACGGCATGAGACCAATCGTGTTCTATAACAGCACCGGCGTAGCCATCGTTGTAAGATATGTTTCCTGACAACCTGAAGGCTTGTTTGTCACCTGAA
>JASFMF010000195.1:0-4736 GCA_050117705.1 Phycisphaerales bacterium | reverse complement strand
TTGGCAGAATTGGCAAAAAAAGCGGCGACGTGGGGTTATGACGGTTTGGAATTAGCGTGCTGGGGCGACCACTTCGAGATTGACAAGGCCCTGGCAGACGATAGCTACTGCAAAAACAAACGCGATTTACTGAAAAAACACAACCTTGAGGTATTCGCAGTATCGACGCACTTAATCGGTCAGGCCGTCTGCGATAATATTGATGGACGGCATCAATCGATTTTACCTCCGGACGTCTGGGGTGACGGCGAGCCTGAAGGCGTTCGCAAGCGCGCAGCCGAAGGAGTAATCAAAACCGCCAAAGCCGCCAAGAAACTTGGAGTAGAGGTCGTCAACGGCTTTACAGGCAGCTCGATATGGCACCTACTTTATTCATTTCCGCCAGCTACTCCTGATATGATTAAGGCAGGCTATGACGACTTTGCCAAACGCTGGAAGCCCATCCTCGACGAATTCAAGAAACTGGGAATTAAGTTCGGTCTTGAGGTCCACCCGACTGAGATAGCTTTTGACATTGCCTCGGCCCAACGCGCCGTCGAAGCAGTTGATGGGCACGAGTGCTTCGGCTTCAATTATGACCCCAGCCATTTCGGTTATCAGGGTGTTGACTATGTAAAGTTCATCCGTATTTTCAGCGACCGAATTTTCCATGCACATATGAAGGACGTTTGGTGGGGACATGGAGACGGAACTGTCGGTGTTTTCGGCGGTCATACAGAATTCGCCGACCCGCGTCGTTACTGGGACTTCCGCTCAATCGGTCACGGGGACATTAATTTCGAGGAAATCATCGTCGCCCTTAACGATATCGGTTATCAAGGGCCACTTTCAATCGAATGGGAAGACAGCAGAATGGATCGTGAACACGGTGCAAAAGAGGCCTGTGAGAACATTAAGAAAGCAGATTTCAAGCCTTCGCAAGTCGCCTTTGACGCAGCGTTTGATAAAGAATCGAGGTAGAATTAACGAGACTCTCAGACAAGTTTTTGAGTCCGAGAAACTCACATTTAGAAAAGTCAACTATGATAGATAAAAAAAACATTAATCGGCGTCAGTTCCTTAAGAAAACAGCCGGCACAGTCGCAGGGGCGATAGCTTTTCCATATCTTGTACCTTCAACGGCACTCGGGCAGAACGGTAACATAGTGCCAAGCGAACGAATTACTATGGGCTGCATCGGTGTAGGCTGGCAGGGAACCGACAATATGAATACATTTCTTGGTGAAAAAGATTGTCAAATCATAGCTATCTGCGACATTGATAAAAACAATCGACAAAGTGCCGCCAACAACGTCAACGAGAAATACCAAAATAAGGATTGTGCTTCGTACCATGACTTCCGGGAGCTTTTGGCACGTGATGATATCGATGCTGTTTCTCTTGGTCTGCCCGACCATTGGCATTCGATACCGGCCATCGAAGCAGCCAAGGCCGGTAAGGATATTTACGGAGAAAAACCTTTGTCTCACACTTTAAAAGAAGGCCGTGCTATGTGCGATGCGGTCAAGCGTTACAACCGGGTATGGCAAACCGGTAGCTGGCAACGCTCACAGGGTAATTTCCGGTTCGCATGTGAACTGATACGTAACGGGCGTATAGGAAGAGTACACACTGTTGAAGTGGGATTGCCCTGGGGCCACGTTGACTTCGGCAGGACCAAAGGGCAGGAAGGGATTTGTCAACCGCCTGAAGAGCTTGATTATGACCGTTGGCTCGGACCGGCACCGTATGAGCCTTATTGCCCGGCACGTGTACATAAAAACTGGCGATGGGTGCTTGACCACGGTGGCGGACAGCTTATGGACTGGGTCGGTCACCACGTTGACATAGCCCACTGGGGTATGGGTATGGACTACGGCGGTCCATACGAGATAGAAGGAACAGGTGAATATCCGAAAGACGGCTTGTGGAACAGCCCGACAAGATACCGGCTGACAGCCAAATATCCTAATGACATCACAATGACTATTGCCGGCGGGCACAGAGATATTCGGGGCGGGACAAAATGGATAGGTGAAGAAGGCTGGGTATGGGTTACTCGCGGTGATATTGATGCAGAACCTATTGAGCTGCTTAAAGAAAGATTCGGTCCCGATGAGATACACCTACTTCATTCTCCCGGTCATTGGCGGAATTTTTTAGATTGCGTTAAAAGCCGCCAGACCACCTTAGCACCTTGTGAAGTTGCGCATCGCTCGGCAACGCCCGGCCACTTAGGACAAATTGCTATGCTTCTGGGGCGCAAAATACGTTTTAATCCCCAGACCGAAGAAATACTTGATGACCCGACCGCATCAAGCCTGCTGGGAAAGTCGATGCGCAGCCCATGGCATCTTTGAAATTAACTATTTATTATTGCTCATTGAAAATTATTGTTCTTTTAATTGAATATTATTCGGAAGTTTTAGAAATTGATTGTCACATGGTAATCACATAAGAGGAAAATATACTATGAAAAAACTTAATCGCCGCCAGTTCCTAAAAAGCACAGCCGGCTTTACAGCAGGTGCAGCAGCATTTCCCTATATCGTATCGTCATCAGCACTGGGGCAGAGTGGTAGCGTCGCTGCGAGTAATCGAATAGTAATGGCCTCCATCGGTGTAGGCTCACAGGGCACCGGCAACATGCGCGGATTCTTAGATAAAAGGGGAGTTCAAATAGTAGCCGTCTGCGATGTTGACAAGGCTCATTGCAATGGAGCCAAGAATATCGTGGATGAAAAATATGGAAACAATGACTGCAAAACATACTCTGATTTCCGTGAAGTGATTGAACGCACGGACATCGATGCACTATCACTGGCACTACCGGACCACTGGCATTCGATACCAGTAATTATGGCCGCCAGGGCCGGCAAAGATATGTACGGTGAAAAACCATTAGCTCGGACGATTAACGAGGGCCGTGCTATGGCGGATGCTGTTCATCGTTATAAAAGAATATGGCAAACCGGTAGCTGGCAGCGTTCGCAGCGAAGCTTCCGCCATGCCAGTGAATTAGTTATCAATGGACGAATAGGCAAAGTACACAAAGTCGAGGTCGGTCTTCCCACCGGAGGCCGAACAGGTAACAGACCTATATCACCGGTTCCAAATAGAATTGACTGGGACTTTTGGTTGGGTCCCGCACCCTGGCGACCTTATATGCACTTAGGCCGTAACGGACCTCACTGGGACTGGCGCTGGATTATGGATTACTCCGGCGGGCAACTAACCGACTGGGCGGGACATCATGTTGATGTTGCACACTGGGGTTTGGGACTGGATTATACCGGCCCGGTCGAGATAGAAGGCGAAGGCGTCTATCCCAAAGACGGTATCTATAACACACCAATGGCATACAAGTTTACCTGCAAATATGCGAACGGCCTGACAATGATTGTGGCAAACGACAGGCAGCAACCGAAGGGGATGGGAACAGCATGGTACGGCGAAAAAGGCTGGATTCATGTCAGCCGCAGTGCACTCGAGGCCAGCGACTCTAAAATCTTAAGGGAAGTTATTGGCCCGGATGAAACCAGATTGTACGTAAGCAGAGACCATCAGCAAAACTTCTTAGATTGTGTTCGTTCCCGTGAACAGACAATTACACCTATAGAAATAGCGCACCGCTCGATTAGCGTAGGACTGCTTGGTGAAATTGCAATGCTACTGGGTAGAAAGCTGAGATGGAACCCCGATAAAGAACAATTCGTCAACGATGAGCAGGCCAACAGGATGCTGTCACGGCCAATGCGCAGCCCCTGGCATCTGTAAGTTTAAAAATAAAAACTAACAATAGAAAGGAATAAGTAATGATTCGAAAGTTTAAGGGGGTCAAAATCGTATTGCCCGCCCTGCTGTGTACATCGCTGCTGGGCGGAGTTTTACAGGCGGCTTCACCGGCGAAGCTAAGGGAGGTTAAGCCGGAAGAAGTGGAAAAAGTAGAAAAAGCAATGCCGGAAAGAGCAACTGCCAGGCTGGCCAAACCGCGTAAAATGCTGGTTTTTTGGAGGTGCGAAGGGTTCTTCCATACATCGATTCCCATTGTCAATAAGGCTCTCGAGATAATGGGCAAAAATACCGGAGCGTTCGATGTTGTTATCACCGACGACTATTCGGTTTTCACGGCAGAGAACCTCAAGCAGTTCGACGCAGTTTGTTTGAACAATACGACACATTTGAAGTTTGACCCGAAAAAAACACCTGAGCGATGCAAGGCATTGATGGATTTTGTGAAAAGCGGAAAAGGCATAGTAGGTGTCCACGCCGGTACAGACAATTTTTATGACTGGCCGGAGGCCATGGAAATGATGGGTGGAAAATTCACCGGCCATCCGTGGACAAGCGACGGGACCTGGGCGATTAAGATTGATGAACCGGACCATCCGCTTATGAAGGCCTTTAAGGGTGAGGGATTTAAGATAAAGGATGAGATTTATCGAACAGAGCCGCCGCTATATTCGCGAAGTAAACAGCTTGTTCTGATGAGTTTGGATATGAGTGACGAAAAGACGCGAAAGACCTCGGAGAAACCAACCGATGCCGATACCGGCATTAGCTGGATTAAAACATGGGGCGAGGGACGTGTGTTCTATTGTGCGCTCGGTCATAACAATGAGATTTTCTGGAATCCGGCGGTGCTGCAGCATTATCTCGACGGAATCCAGTTTGCGCTTGGCGACTACAAAGTTGATACAAAACCAAAATCTATCGTCAGTTCAGGAAAGGGAACAGAAATGGCAACTTTACAAGAA
>JASFMF010000194.1:0-4739 GCA_050117705.1 Phycisphaerales bacterium | reverse complement strand
GACCTTATCATAACAGAAATTAATGAAGCCGCACTCGGAGCTCTTGGTTACAGTCGTGACGAAGTTGTGGACAAGATGACCTGTGCCGACTTTTGTAAGACGCCGCTGTGCGGAACATCAGACTGTACGATTAAGAACTGTATGAAGACCGGTAAGCCGATATACGGCGACACCTATGCGACTAAACGTGATGGTTCATTGTTGCCCGTGACCGCCCAGTGTTCTGCAATATTTGACGACAATGGTGAGCCAATAGGCGGAATGGAAGTTATCGGCGATCGTACAGCTGCTGAGGAAGCAGCATATAAGACGGAAAACATCCTCAAGAGCGTCGGTGCGCCGATGTTCGTTACTGACAAAGACCTAATCATCGAATCAATAAATGACCCGTTGCTGAATGCCTTGGGTTATACACGTGACGAGGTTGTCGGCAAGATGACATGCGGCGACCTGTGTAAGACAGGTGTATGCGGCACACAGGATTGCACCATCAGAAACTGTATGAGAACAGGGGAAGTTATCACCGGTGAAGTTGAGGCAACGACACGCAGTGGGCAGAAGATACCGGTTCTGGCTGTTTGCTCGGCACTGTTTGATAAAGATGGTAATCCATACGGTGGTATGGAAGTAATTGTTGACCAGACCGAACAAAAGGGCACCCTTAAGGAAGTAGGAAGACTTATTGAAGCCGCCCGTAACGGCCAGCTCAATGAGCGAGCTGAGATTGGTGACGCGACAGGTGATTACAAGGCCCTGCGTGAAGGTATCAACGATATGCTTAACAGTATTGTCCAGCCTTTGGATGAGGCTGCAAAGGTTCTTGAATCGGCCGCAAAGAAAGACCTTACCAAGAGAGTTATAAATGAATATAAAGGTCAGTTTGCTGAATTCAAAGAAAATGTCAACGATACGGTTACTGCTATTGAAGAGGCTCTTTCTCAGGTTAGTGAAGCAGTCGAGCAGGTTACTGCGGCGGGTCAGCAGATATCCGCAGCATCGCAGACCCTTGCCGAAGGTTCGACTGAGCAGGCTGCAGGCCTGGAAGAGACATCCAGTAGTCTGGAGGAAATGGCTTCTATGACCAAGCAGAACGCCGACAATGCCCAGCAGGCCAACAGTCTGGCTTCTGAGGCAAGAAAGGCAGCCGATACCGGCACCGAGGCGATGCAAAGAATGAACACAGCCATTAATGACATACAGAAAAGCTCGGATGAGACGGCCAAGATTATCAAGGTTATCGATGAAATAGCGTTCCAGACAAATCTACTTGCTTTGAATGCCGCAGTTGAAGCCGCTCGTGCCGGTGAGGCCGGCAAGGGTTTTGCGGTCGTAGCTGAAGAGGTTCGCAACCTTGCGATGCGTTCTGCCGAGGCTGCCAAGAACACTGCTAATATGATTGAAGAGTCGGTCAAGAACTCCAAGAACGGTGTTGATATTGCTACAGAGGTCGGCAAAGTACTTGGAGAAATAGTCCAGAGTATCGGCAAGACCACCGACCTTGTCAGTGAAATTGCTGCCGCTTCTCAGGAGCAGGCACAAGGCATCGACCAGGTCAACAGCGCGATGGCTCAGATGGACAAAGTTACACAGCAAAACGCTGCCAACGCCGAGGAATCTGCCAGCGCCTCTGAGGAACTCAGTGGACAGGCGGAATCGTTACAGAACATGGTTCAGGAATTTACTTTGACTACTTCCGGCAGGAGTTATGGTCATTCCCAGCATGCCAAAGCCAGCCACGGAGCTGCCAAGCAATCTGGATTCTCTGCTTCAGACCAGACATTTCATAAAATAGCCGATGGTTCGGACAATAAACAGGCGTGCCAGTCGGCTGCTTCGTCTAAGGCGGCTGAAAAAGCTATCCCATTGGATGGTGATAATGCAAGTACTGGCTCCGATGATTTCAAAGAGTTTAATAGTTAGATATAGTTCTCCTTTTGCACACCAGGCGGGCATAATAAAGCCCGCCTGGTGTAATCGTTTGGATATTCGTATGGTTGCTCAGGATGGATTCGGAAAAAATAAATATTCTGATGGTGGAAGATGACCCCGGCGCTTATCGATTAGTAAAAATCATTCTTGCAGAGTCGCCGCAGCCGGTGGAATTTGTTATTGAGCCGGCTGGAACCCTGACTGAGGGACTGAAACTTTTAGCCGAGCAAAACTTCGATTTGATTTTACTCGATTTAGTACTTCCTGACAGCGAAGGACTTGAAACTATTGACTCAATCCATAAGAATTCCCCTCACATCCCGATAGTAGTATTAACCGGTCTTTCCGATGAGGAAGTCGGTGTGGAGGCGATCAAAAGGGGAGCAAGTGATTATCTTGTAAAAGGTAAATTCTTCAGGGATGTGCTGGTCAAGACAATTCGCTATTCCCTTGAAAGGAAAGAAGTTGAGCGCAAGCTTCAGCTGGCAACAGATAAGTACAGAATGATTTTTGAAAATTCTGCCGTTGGTATTATGCTGGCAGACGAGCGGGAACGGCTTGCTTCCTGGAACGAATACTGTGAGATTCTGCTGGGTATGGACAAAGATGATTTGTACCTGAAACCCGTCAGCTCACTATATCCCGATGAGGAGTGGGATAAAATCAGGTCTCACAATATCAGGGAAAAAGGAACACAGGAATATCTTGAGACCAGAGTAATCAAGAAAAGCGGAGAGATAATTAACGTTGAGATATCGTTAAGTATTTTAAAAGACACAAAAGGAAGGCCAACCGGCTCAATTGGTGTCATTAGAGATATTACCGAACGCAAGCGTACTGAAGAGAGTCTTAAGGTAGCCAAAGAGCAGGCCGAAAGTGCTTGGGCCGAGCTTGAACAAGTCAATTTACGACTCGAAGCTTCAGTTGAACAGGCCAAATTGATGACGCAGGAAGCTGTAACGGCCAATCAGGCTAAAAGTCAGTTTCTTGCCAATATGAGTCACGAAATCCGAACGCCGATGAATGGGATATTGGGTATGCTTGAACTTGCCCTTGATGAGCAAGTTAGTGATAAGGTGGCAGATTGTTTGCGAACTGCGAAGTTGTCAGCCGACACCTTATTAGCGGTAATCGATGACATTCTTGATATTTCTAAAATTGAGGCGGGTAAGGTAAGCATAGAGATTATTGATTGTTCATTAAAACAACTGCTTGCCGATATTGATGATTTGATGCGTCCGCAGGCCGAGCAGAAAGGCATTGAGTTTTCCATTTATATCGATGCGCCCGTTCCGGAAAAAATCCGGACCGACCCTACAAGACTGCGTCAGTGTCTGCTTAATCTTATCGGCAATGCCATCAAGTTCACAGATACCGGTTATGTACGCTTATACCTTGACAGACAGGGTGATGAAAACAACACAAGCATTCGTTTTGATGTTGAGGATACCGGTTTGGGGATTGAACCGGATAAACAGAAGCTTATATTCGATTCGTTTACTCAGGCCGACTGCAGTACAACACGGAAATTTGGCGGTACAGGTCTTGGACTAACAATTACAAAAAATCTGAGCAAATTATTAGGCGGCTCAGTTTCACTTGCGAGTAGACCGGGTAAAGGTTCGACATTTTCGTTGATTATTCCTGCCGGTGTCTATACGGGAACTAAGCCGTTAATAACTGAGTTTAATAAGAAGGATGCCAGATTGGAGGAAAAGTCTGAAGATTCAATTAGATTTGCCGGCCAAGTACTCGTCGCTGAGGATGATACTATAAATCAAAAAACAATCCTCGCAATTCTTAAAAAAGTTGGATTGCAGGCAGTCATTGCCAAAAACGGCGGAGAAGCTGTGGAGAAAGCAACCCAGGGGGATTTCGATCTGATATTGATGGATATGCATATGCCGGTTATGAACGGTTACGAAGCCACAAAAATGCTGCGTAAGAAAGGTTTTACTAAACCAATAATTGCTTTGACCGCCAGTGTTATGAAGAGCGACGCCGACAAGTGTATTGCCGCGGGCTGCGACCATTATTTGTCTAAGCCGGTTGATAGGAGGAAGTTGTTTGAAACTTTAAGTAAATATCTGTCTCCCGCGGGTTCAGAAAGTCAAGAACAGGAAGTGAAAGACCAATCGAGTCATATGGAATATGAAAACATTGATATTGTAAAAGACGAGGTGGACCGAATGAGCGAGCTTGTATCCGGGGGCCAAGGTGGACAACAGACAACCGCGGCCGAACAACAACCAGTAATTATGGATGAACAAAAGAACAGTCCTAAGCAGGACATCATTGATTGGCCCGAGTTTAAGGACCGCATAGGTGACGAACAGATGATTCAGGAGATTGTTTCAATATTTTTAGATGATAACAGCAAACGCTTAGAGCAGCTTATCGAAGCTCAAAAAGTGTCGAATCTCCAGGATATTCAGGAATTATCTCATTCCATCAAAGGCTCTGCGTTTACTCTTGCGGCTAAGCCTCTCTCAGAGGCAGCTAATCGCCTCGAGCTTGCCGCCAAGGAGGGTAATCATGAGCCGACGGAATCGCTTCTTGCTGAAGTACAGGGACAATTTGATGCATTAAGAATATTGCTGTCCAAGCCGGACTGGATGCAGAGCATGGAAGTTGCAACAGGTTGTACATAAGCATAAATGAACGGATAAATAGCTATCGATTGATAAAAGGGTATATGATATGGGAAACAAAGATTTTTCGGGAATCAGAAATGAAAACTCGTTACCTGACCCGACGCAAATAGATATTCCATCCGATTTGGATGGTTTGCTGAATGAATATATAGGTTC
>JASFMF010000193.1:0-4763 GCA_050117705.1 Phycisphaerales bacterium | reverse complement strand
TACAGCTTTCTGATTTCTCTGACGTACCCTGACAACAGCTTCTCTCACATTAAGCCCAACATTTGTCGGGCAGTCCTCATCTTCACCGAATAAGCTCTGCACAATCTCATCTTCTGTACGTTGTCTTCGTCTGCGAGGTATTCGTGGTCCCCTTGTCCCA
The DNA here is from genome assembly GCA_050117705.1 of Phycisphaerales bacterium. GTDB lineage: Bacteria > Planctomycetota > Phycisphaerae > Sedimentisphaerales > Anaerobacaceae > NIOZ-UU13. The sequence continues at coordinate 4,603 of JASFMF010000193.1, read as the reverse complement.
GTTCTGGCTCTGCGTGTTGCCGATCTACGATGAGTTCCATGCCGAGTAGTCGAGATAGTCACTAAATCTTGATTTGATACGGAATCCTGTGCAAAAAACGGTGCAGCACTATTAGTTTCATCAATTAGAAGACAATTCTTTCTGAAAGACATAAAACCCACATCGCCAGTCGAACTATCACCGTCAAGCATTTCCCGAAGCATTAGTGTGCTAAGCCTGTCTCTGCATGGTGAGGGTGCTGAAGCATCGTTTAAAAACCACCCTGCCCAGACTTCATTTTCATAAGTCCTAACAAGGTATACAACAAGCCCCGCAGGCAAGGCATGACGGTTTGCCGGATCTTGGGGCTGTGGAAAACCCTGAATAGGATTCCACGCTCGAACACGGTTGGCACTCCGCGTATTAATGTTTTGATTAGGTATGCAGATGCTCGCAGCACGACGTTGGTAAATACGTAGCCGCTGAACATTTGAATTTTCTTGAGTACCTATACTATTAATCGGGAAATCCCACTCAGGTCCTCTTTTCACCTGACTTTGCCGAATATCCCTCACATTATTGAAGAATTTCATCCAATGATGAACTGAGACAGCTGATGTTCGAAAATCGATGTATAACTGTCCTCCACCCCCGGCCTCTGTCCCAGTAGGCTTATACATATTGAAGAAATCAGCATCCGTAAGATATCGAAATATGATTGCCCTAACGACTCTCATTACATTTCCCTGCAATAACTTATTTTTCTGAATTTATCCCTGTCTTACCCAAACCTCTCAAATTCTTGAGATTAACAGCCGACTTACTGAAAATCAAGCAGATTTCAAACAATAAAATATCGAAGCGTAGCGTAAATCCGGCGTAGTTTGCCGAAGGTCCGGCATGTCTTTTTGACGGAACGGAAACAAAATCAAGAATAAATAGCATTTCTACCTCCGGTTCACGCTGGTTTTATTCATTTCACCGCTTCGCTAATAACATTTTTACCTTCGTTCGATGCTTTTTATATTTACTTCGTCTCTTGCGAGACTATGTAACGCTATATGTTTCTCATGCTGGTCTACGGTAAAAATGTTATCCAAATATTTACGTGCCTATGTCGAAGACCCAACGCCGTTTGGCGGGCCGAAGATCCGGCTTTAGACGGAGCCTTCAGTAAAAATGCTAATCAAGTTGCCTGCTTCGTTGTAGCGTAGCGGAAATCCGGCTTTAGACGGATTTCAAGAACAATTTTAAATAAAAGTGGACAATTCTCTTGCTTTTAACCCGGCCGAAGATACGATAAAGAAAAAACAATTATACAAGCATCTATCACATCAAAAAGGAGGGGAAAATTTCAAATGACCACAAAATCAATAATTTTATCATTCATCTAATGTCTTTGGTCTTGAGTCTGCGGTCTTGAACTCGTCTATTGTCTTAGGTCTATAATGCATCTTCTGTCCGTTGTCTACGGTCTAATGTCTTGCGTCTATAGTCTAAAGTCTTAACTTTTTAGTCTTTTCCTATGAGCTTTGTATGAATCGCCTATCACCATCCAGGCATTTAAGGATTCACCCGCCCTTAGACAGTTCTCCTGTCGTGTTGCAGCGCAGCGGAAATCCGGCTTTAGACGGATTTGTCATCTTTAGTCTGTTGACTTGGGTCTTAGGTCTATTATCTTGGGTCTTATGTCTAAAGTCTTGTGTCTTCGTGTCTTACATCCTTTACATCTGTAAAGAACATTCGACAAATTCACCTTTTTATGCAAAACAAAGCCAAAGTTAAAATAGGTAAAATGAGTTTAAGCTTATAATCAGGAAAGAATTATGAAAAAATACTCAATCGGATACTCAGCAAAAAAAAACCAAATCTTTCGACCTCGTTCAAGGCAAGTTGCAGTCTCGGCTTTACTTATACGCGGAGAATCAAGAATTTTTAAAGAATCTTTGAATATGCAACTGTTTTTAATCGATAACAGTACAGTGGCTACTTTGCAGAACCAAATATTTATCGGCTCGGACACGGGGAAAGCATAATGCGTATCAGGTATGCTGTTTCAACAATGATATTTTGGGGGCGCGAGCACCCTCTTTCTTTTGAGCAGGAGTGCACGTATTTAAAGTCACTGGGCTTCGGCATAGAATTATGGCCCAATATCAAGGGGCAAAGCGATTGCCGTTATGTACGCCGCAACTGGTCGAGGCTTTCAGCCGCTACCAAGGATATGCTGGTTGCGATGCGCTCCCGCTGCGACCGCCCGACATTAGAGCAATGGAAAGAGCAAATCGAATGTGCCAAACTTCTCGATGCCAATATTGTAACCGACCTTCAATGTATGGGTGTCCCCGACGCCCCGAAGCTTGACGGGTGCGGTTTTGCCGCCGAGATAATTAAGATTGCCGAGGACAACGACGTTAAATTATGCATCGAAAGCGGCTACTTACCGACGCTCCTAAAGTTCGGCGAGAAATTCGATTCCGTCCGATATTGCCTCGATGTAGGTTTTGCAAATCTGGATCGCAAATTTTCCTTCAAGCGATACGTGGACGATTTGGCGCCGAGGGTTTCCCATCTGCACCTGACCGACAACTACGGCCAAATCGACGACCACGAGCCGCCAGGTCTGCATGGGGGAATATCCCGCGAAAACTGGGATTATCTTCTGAGGGTTTTGGGCAAGTACGACAATGAGATCGTAGGCTCTTTCGAGATGTGCCCTTGCATGCCGGACACAATGATACGTCAGGCCTGCGAGTTTATGTTCGACGTAATGAAATGGCCGAGGCGACCCAAAAAACAACCAAGTTACGCGGATATGAGTTACAATCCGATATAGGACCAATTTTAATTACGACCGAGCTGCCCCCCTCATTCGTGAGGTGGATAATATATAGGGCCCCTTTATGGGACCCAGAAAGAAAGGCTGAGGTAACAATGCTCTCAGCCTTTCTTATCTTGAAAATATACTACTAACTCGATATCCATCCACATCGATGGAAGGATTTCAAGCCGGGCAACCCACAAAAAAGCCCGTAAACATGGAAATACAGGCGGCTTTTCTTTGTAAAGCAATATACAGATAAGGCCGAAGATAAAGCTTGACACTTTTGCATAAGTCTTTTATATTAAAGTGCTTTTTGAATTAGTTGGTCAATCTGTTTTTATCGGAGGTATAAACCATGAGAACGGTTGTATGTATATTGGTATTATCCTTTTTGTTAATCGGCGGCTGTGCCGCTCCGAGCGATAGCTTTTCCAGGGCCGGATATAACTTCAGCAGGATAGACAAAATTGCTATCGTAGCTGTCGAAGGCGCCCTTCAAAGTGAAGCCGCCCAAAACCAAATAGCCGACTTTTTCGCGCTGGAATTCCTCAAAAAAGGTTATGCACCTATCGAGCGCGCCCAGGTTCAGGCACTATTGGAAGAGCAGCAATTCCAGGCCTCAGATTTAACTAACGAAGTAGGTGCCGCCCAGGCCGGTAAAATCCTCAACGCCCCGGCTGTTCTCATTATCAACATCCCAAACTTCGGCGAGGAAATATCCATCTCGGCAAAGCTGATAGATGTTGAGGACGGCAGTATTCTGTGGCTGGGCAACGGCTCAGGTAAAACAGGAAAAACGTTAGGTACGATTTTAGGAGCCGCAATAGGAGCCGGAATCGGCGCCGGCGCCAGCAGCGAAGAAGATGAATTATTCGGCGGCATTGTAGGCGGAGTCGTTGGTGGTGTAGCAGGATATGCTTTATCACCTCAGGAAGCTGATGAAGCAAGAAAGATAATAAAACAGATGTGCAGAAGAATACCTTCAAGGCTAACTACGGAGTGGTAAATATTCAGGCTTACCGCCCGACACAATTATAATATTATTCAAAGGCTGAGGAAAATACCTCAGCCTTTGTTCATCTCACAAATTCGTGATTATAGTTTTACGATTATGAAACTTTCCCGCCCAGCTAATATTCAAAGCAAACTTGTCCGAAAGTATAAGCCGGGTTACTCTTTTTTCTTATCGCCTTCATTTCCAATAATATAACCACCAACGGCGCCAGCTCCAGCTCCAATTAATGTCCCCTCCGTATCACCGCCTATGGCCTGACCGGCAACGGCGCCGACTCCTGCACCGATAAGAGCGCCGGTTTGAGCATCGCTCTCACAGCCGCCAACAAGCACCAGACCAAGACTCACAGAAATTACCATCAGAACCATTATCAACTTCTTAACCATTTCAGCTCCATTTCAAAATAATAAAATAAGGCTTCAAATCAAATACAGAAAAACCGTTTATATTTCTATTGTTGCTGTACTTAAAGTCCTATATAGGCAACAACAGCTTAGTATCGCAAAGATATATTCTGCTGTTATTCTTGTTCGGCTATTTGAGCAAATTTGCTTTAACTAAAGCGGCTATTCGGCTTTCGCTCCGATTTTTCTGATATCCTCAAAGAAAGGCGTTCTTTTTTGTTCTACACATTCGGCGGCATAAAGATACATAGCCGCCGACCAGCTTTGCCAGTCCTGCCCCTGAGGCGTGCCATCCTGAGCCCGGTGCCACTCGTTAAAGCCGAATTTAACATTAGCCGCTCGGGGCGGGCGGACAAGCTCAGTCAAAGCAAGTAACTTTTT